>JBKICS010000231.1:0-6791 GCA_046567015.1 Acidobacteriota bacterium
AAGGGCCAGTGATCGAGCAAGGCGGACCGAAATCATGCGTACTCCCGAACGTCCCGAATTGCCCGACGCGCCCCCCTACCGCCTGCCGGCAGGAGCGAGCCTCCTCGATCGCCTGCTCGCCTTCTGCCAGCGCCAGAAGGTCGTCGTCGGCCTGCTGGTCCTGCTGACCATTGTCGGCGGCCTGGCGGTTGCTCCGTTCGACTGGCAACTGCCCTGGCTCCTGCGTACCCCGGTGGCCGTGGACGCCATCCCCAACATCGGCGAAAACCAGCAGATCGTTTTCACCGAGTGGCCCGGCCGCTCGCCCCGCGACGTGGAGGAACAGGTCACCTATCCCCTGACCACGGCCTTGCTCGGCGTCTCCGGGGTCAAGACCGTGCGCTCCAACTCTTCCTTCGGCTTATCCGAGGTCTACGTCGTCTTCGAGGACGGGGTGGACTTCTACTTCGCCCGCACCCGCATCCTCGAAAAACTGTCCAGCCTGTCGCCGGGCCTGCTGCCGCCGGGCGTGGCCCCGCGGTTGGGACCGGACGCCACGGCCCTGGGCCAGGTGTTCTGGTACACCCTTGACGGCCTGGACCCCCAGGGCCGTTTTGTCGGCGGATTCGAACCCCATGAGCTGCGCACCCTGCAGGACTACTACCTGCGCTACGCCTTGCTGGCCGTGCCCGGAGTGGCCGAGGCCGCTTCCATCGGCGGTTTCGTACGGGAATACCAGGTAGACCTGGACCCGCAACTGCTCAAGTCCTACAATATCTCCCTGGAGGAAGTGGCGGCGGCGATCCAAAAGGCCAACCTGGACGTCGGGGCGCGCACCTTCGAAATCAACCGGGTGGAATATCTGGTGCGGGGCCTGGGCTTCATCAAGAGCCTGGAAGACCTGGGGCAGTCCCTGGTGGCCACCCGCAACGGCCGTCCGGTCTTTCTCAATCAGCTCGGAACCCTCGCCTTCGGCCCGGCGCTACGCCAGGGAGCCCTGGACAAGGACGGCCACGAAGCCGTGGGCGGCGTGGTGGTGACCCGCTTCGGCGCCAACCCCATGGAAGTCATCGCCGGGGTCAAGGCGGCCATCGCCCGCATCGAACCCTCCCTGCCCAAACGCACCCTGGCCGACGGCACCGTAAGCCAGGTCAAGATCGTGCCCTTCTACGACCGCTCCGGTCTTATCAAGGAGACCTTGCACACCCTGGATGAGGCGCTGGTCTCGGAAGTCCTGGTCACGGTGGTGGTGGTCCTGGCCATGGTCATGCACCTGGGGGCTTCGCTGCTCGTTTCGGCCCTGCTCCCCCTGGCCGTGCTCCTGACCTTCCTGGCCATGAAGGCCTTCGGGGTCGAGGCCAACATCGTGGCCCTGGCCGGCATCGCCATCGCCATCGGCACCATGGTGGACATGGGCATCATCCTCACAGAAAACATCCTGCGACGGCGGGATGAAGCCCCGCCGGACGAACCCCTGCCCACCACCGTCTTTGCGGCTTCGCGCGAGGTCGGCGGCGCGGTGCTGGCCTCCATCATCACCACCATCATCGGCTTTCTTCCCGTCTTTTTCATGGCCGGGGCCGAGGGCAAGCTGTTCCGTCCCCTGGCCTTCACCAAGACCTTCGCCCTGACCGCCTCCCTGGTGGTGGCCCTGGGGATCATCCCGCCGGCCGCCGAGCTGCTGCTGCGCCGCCGCGACTGGGACCGGGCCAGGAATTTCTCGCCCTACGAAATCGCCGTCTATCTCGGGGTGGTGCTGGCCTTTTTCCTGGATGCCGTGGTCGGCCTGGCCATGGCCGTGGTGGGCGGGCTGTACCTGATCCGCCGCTTCGTGGCTCCGGCCCGAAGGCCCCTTTTCACCCGCGCAGCCGTCTGGACGGCCATTGCCGCCGTGGCCGTGCTCCTGGCCCGGCACTGGCTGCCGCTTGGACCCGAGCGCGGCGTCGTGCGCAATCTCGTGTTCGTGGCCCTGGTGCTCGGATCCTGGCTCGGGCTCTTCCACCTCTTCCTGCGCCACTACGCCCGGGTGCTGGGCTGGTGCCTGGAACACAAGCGCCTCTTCCTGACCCTGCCGGCCTCCCTGGTGCTCCTGGGCGGGCTGGTCTGGCTGGGCTTTGGCGGCCTGTTCGGCTGGCTGCCGGAATTCATGCGGCTCTCGGCGCCCCTGGCCGCCATGAACCGGACCTTCCCGGGCCTGCAAAAAGAATTCATGCCGGCCCTGGACGAGGGCTCCTATCTCTATATGCCGACCACCATGCCCCATGCCTCCACGGCCGAAGTCCTGGACATCGTCCAGCGCCAGGACGAGGCCCTGCGCCGAGTGCCCGAGGTGTCCGCTGTGGTCGGCAAGCTCGGCCGGGCCGAATCGCCGCTGGATCCCGCGCCGCTGAGCATGATCGAGACCGTGGTGACCTACCACCCCGAGTACCTGGCCGACGAGGACGGACGTTTGCTGCGCTTCCGCTACGATCCCGAGGCCGTGGGCCTGGCCGTCAATCGCGCCGGCGTTCCCGTGCCCGCCGGCGACGGAGCCGGCTACAACGTGCGCGGAGTCTTTGCCCGCGACGAACAGAACCGGCTGATCCCCGACCCCGACGGCCACCCGTTTCGCCTCTGGCGCCGCGCCCTGGACCCGGCGTTGAACCCCGGACGCGCCGCCTGGCCCGGCGTGCGCAACCCCGACGACATCTGGGGGCTCATCGCCGCCGCCGCCCGCATGCCCGGCGTCACCACCGCCCCCAAGCTCCAGCCCATTTCCGCCCGCCTGGTCATGCTGCAAAGCGGCATCCGGGCCTCGGTGGCCGTGCGGGTCAAGGGACCGGACGTAGCCAGCGTGGAAGAGTCCGCCGAACGCATCGAGCGCTTCCTGCGCGACGTCAAGGTCATCGAGCCGGCCTCGGTGCTGGCCGACCGCATCACTTCCAAGCCCTATCTGGAAATCGTCGTGGATCGTGGCCGGGCCGGCCAGTACGGCCTCACGGTGCAAGCGGTCGAGGAGGCCATCGAGACCGGCATTGGCGGCCGGGTGGCGACCACCACCGTGGAAGGCCGCGAACGCTATCCCGTGCGCCTGCGCTACCAGCGCGAGCTGCGCGACGACCCCAAAGCCATCGCCAATGTGCTTGTGACCACCCCGGACGGCGCCCAGGTGCCGCTCGGGCAGGTGGCCGACATCCGCTTCACCCCGGGCCCCAACATGATCCGGGGCGAGGACGCCTTTACCGTGGCTTACGTCATTTTCGACGGCAAGCCCGGGATCACGCCCATCCATGCCGTGGAGACGGCGCGCAACTACCTCGACTCCATGCGCGACGCCGGCCTGCTGGAGCTGCCCGAAGGCATTTCCTACGACTTCACCGGCACCTACGAAAACCACGCCCGGGCGGAAAAACGCCTGGCCTTCATCCTGCCGCTGACCATGGCCCTTATTTTCCTGGTCATCTATCTGCACTTCGCCTCGGTGCGCACCTCGCTCATCGTCTTCTCGGCCATCCCCGTGGCCTGGGCCGGCGGCTTCGTCATGCTCTGGCTCTACGGCCTGCCCTGGTTCATGAACCTGGACATCTTCGGGGTGAACATGCGCCAGCTCTTCCAGATGCACGAGCTGGCTCTGTCGCTGCCGGTCTGGGTCGGCTTCCTGGCCCTGTTCGGCGTGGCCACCAACGACGGCGTGGTCATGGCCACCTACCTGCGCGACCGCTTCCGGGAGCTGGCCCCGGGCGACGTGGCTTCCGTGCGCGCCGCCACCATCGAGGCGGGACTCAAGCGGGTGCGCCCCTGCCTCATGACCACGGCCACCACCATCCTGGCCCTGATCCCGGTGCTGACCTCCAACGGCCGGGGCGCGGATTTGGTGGTGCCCATGGCCATCCCGCCCTTTGGCGGCATGGTCTTCGTCCTGGTGACCATGTTCGTGGTGCCGGTGCTCTGGTGCCTCCTGGAAGAGCGGCGGCTCAAGCGCGGCGCGTAGGCGGCCGCCCTGGCAGGCAGGCCACGCGACGTCTTGCCAGGGCCGCCGCCATCCCCTATCGTCGGCTCTCCTACTGGCTTTAAAGGATGGCAGCATGACCGACCACCGCCACGTCCTCGTCGTCGAGGACAGCCGCGTCCAGGCAAAGATCATCTCCCAGCACATCGCCGGGTGCACCCCCTTTCCCACCATCGTGGCCCACAGTCTGGCCGAGGCCGAAGCGGCCATGGTCGATCAGCGCGAGGCCATCTTCGTGGCCATCCTCGACCGCAACCTGCCTGACGATCCCGATGGCCGCATCGTGCCCCTGGCCAAGTCCCTGGGCATCCCGGCGGTAGTCATGACGGCCAGTTTCTCCGAAGAGCTGCGAAAACGCCTGCTCGAAGACAATGTCGTGGATTATTTCATCAAGACCATGGCCGAGATGGAGGCCCTGGAACGGCTCATCGAGCGGTTGTACAAAAACCAGTTCGTGCGCGCTCTGGTGGTGGACGATTCCAAGCTCTTCCGCGCCCGGCTGACCGGCCTGTTGGCCAATCTCAACATCGAGGCCCTGACCGCCGAGGACGGCCGGCAGGCCTTGGAGGTTCTGGCCCAAAACGAGGACGTGCGCCTGGTCATTACCGACTACAACATGCCAAGTCTCGACGGGTTCGGACTCATCGAGGAAATCCGCGCGACCAGATCCAAGGAGCGCCTGGCCATCATCGGCGTTTCGGGCGAGGGCGGCGGCCAGACCGTGCGCTTTCTCAAGGTCGGGGCCAACGACTTCCTGGTCAAACCCGTGGAAGTCGAGGAATTCACCTGCCGGGTGCACATGCAGCTCGACATCCTCGATCTGCTTGAACATTGCCGGGAGCTGTGCGCCAAAGCCAGCAGCTGACCATGCCTGCCAGGCCCATTGCCGCTTTCTTCCGCCGCCGGCCGGCGCTCACGGCCGGGCTGGCGATCCTGGGGGCAGTTGCCGTCCTGGGCGTGGTGGTTGTTGCCACGGCCCGCTTGCCCTTCCCGCTGTCCGCCCTGACCCCGCCGCCGTCAACCGTTGTCGCGGCCCGAAACGGCCAGCCCCTGCGTCTGTTTCTGGCCCCGGACGAGGCCTGGCGTTTTCCGGTGCGCCTGTCCGGCGTGGCCCCCATCCTGCCGCGCCTGATCGTCGCCGCCGAGGACCGGCATTTTTACCGCCACCCCGGGGTCAATCCCCTGGCCATCCTGCGCGCCGCCGCCGCCAACCTAGCGGCCGGGCGCGTGGTTTCCGGCGGCTCCACCATCACCATGCAGCTGGCCCGGCTGGCCCGGCCCCGGGAACGGAGCCTTGGCGCCAAGATCGACGAGGCCCTGTCCGCCCTGGCCCTGGAACGCCGGCTCTCCAAGGATGCCATCCTCGAGCGTTACTTGAACATGGCCCCCTACGGCGGCAACATCGTGGGGGTGGGCGCGGCCAGCACGCTCTATTTCGGCAAGACGCCGGACCGGCTGTCCCTGGCCGAGGCGGCGCTACTCACTGTCCTGCCCCGCTCGCCCCTGCGCCTGGACCCGCTGCGCCATCCCGAGGCGGCCAAGGCGGCCCGGGACAAGCTGCTGGCCGGGCTGGCCCGGCGCGGCGTCGTCGCCCCGGAGGCCGCCCGGGAGGCCATGACCGCCCCGGTGCCCCGGAGCCTGGCCCGCCAGCCCTTCATCGCTCCGCATTTTTGTCAGATGGCCAAGGAACTGGGCGGGGATGCGGCGCGCATCGACACCACCCTGGACCCGTCCGCCCAGAAGACCGCCACCGACATCCTGCGCGGCCGATCCGGCTGGCTGGCCGGCCAGGGCATCGGCAGCGTGGCCGCCGTGGTCCTCGATCCGGAAAGCCGCGAGGTGCGGGCGCTTATCGGCGGCACGAACTGGTTTGGCGATCCCCGCTTCGGCCAGATCAACGGCGCGACGATCAAGCGCTCGCCCGGCTCGACGCTCAAGCCCTTTCTCTACGCCATGGCCATGGACCAGGGGCTCATCATTCCCCAGAGCCTGCTGCTCGATATCCCCACCGGTTTTGCCGGCTATTCCCCCAAGAACTTCGACGGGCTCTTCCTCGGCCGGGTCAGCGCCGAGCAGGCGCTCATCACCTCCCGCAACGTCCCGGCGGTGCGGCTTTTAAACGAGGTCGGCCCGGCCCCGTTTCTCGACCTGCTGCGCCGGGGAGGGCTTTCCAGCCTGGACCAGCCGGCGTCCCATTACGGCCTGTCCCTGATCCTGGGCGGAGGCGAGACGACGCTTCTCGCCCTGACCAACCTCTACGCCGCCCTGGCCGACGGCGGCCTCTACCGCCCGGCCGCCATCCTGGCCAACCGCAAGCCCGTTCGCGGCGAGCGGCTGTTTTCGCCCGAGGCCTGTTCCCTGACCACCGACATCCTGACCCGGCTGGAACGCCCGGACCTGCCCACCTCCTGGGAACGCGCCCTGGCCGTGCCGGCGGTGGCCTGGAAGACCGGCACCTCGTTCGGCCACCGCGACGCCTGGGCCGTGGGGGTCAGCGCCGGCCACGTCATCGGCGTATGGGTCGGCAACATGGACGGCACGCCCGTCGCCGGCATCTCCGGCGCGGTCCAGGCCGGGCCGATCCTGTTCGAGCTGTTTCGCGCCCTGGAACCGCGCGGCTCCACGGCTGCGGCCAAGACGGGCCTGAACCTCGCCTCCATCGAGGTCTGCGCCGACAGCCGGCAACTGCCCGGCCCGGACTGCCCCCGACGCGTCACGGCCCGAATCATTCCCGGCCGCACCCATCTCAGCCCCTGCCCGGTCCACCGCCGGTTGCTCGTGGATGCGGCCACGGGCGAGCGCTTAAGCGCCGACTGCCTGGACC
>JBKICS010000232.1:0-3599 GCA_046567015.1 Acidobacteriota bacterium
GCGTCCAGCATCCGGCGCGGCGTCCAGGACGGCCCCAGGGTCAGGGCCGCGACCTGGTTCAGATAGGCCGGCTGGTCGGCGTCGCCCCAGGGTTCGGTCTCGTAGACGGGGCTCGCGACAAGTTCCAGGACGTCCGGGAGCGCGGCGAGGCGCTCCCGGGCCGTCCGAAGAGTGGTCAGCCGGTCCCCCAGGTTGGAGCCCAGGCCGATATGCGCGGTTACAGCTTGGCGATGCGTGACAGGGCCTCTTCCAGGCGGGCCGCCGGGACGGTCATGGCAATGCGGAAATAGCCTTCGCCGGGCGCGCCGAAGCCGTTGCCCGGGGTCAGCACCACGCCGGTTTCCTGGAGCACCTTGGTGACGAAGGCCGACGAGGTCTGGCCGGCCGGGGTCTTGCACCACAGGTAGAACGAGGCCTTGGGCGTTCGGCAGGCAATGCCCATCTTGGCCAGGGCGGCCACGGCCACGTCCCGGCGCTCCTTGTAGATGCCCCGGAACTGCTCGGCATAGGGCTCGCCCTTGGCCAGGGCGGCGATGCCGGCTTCCTGCACGGCCTGGAAGATGCCGGAATCGACGTTTTCCTTGATCTTGCCCAGGCCCTTGACCAGCTGCTCGTTGCCCACAGCCATGCCGATGCGCCAGCCGGTCATGTTGTAGGTCTTGGACAGGGAATGAAACTCGATGGCCACCTCGCGCGCGCCGTCAATCTCCAGGATCGACATGGGCCGCTCGGAGGGATCGTAATACATTTCGGTATAGGCCGCGTCGGACACCACGATGGTCTTGGTTTCCTTGGCCTTGGCCACGAGCTTTTCATAGAAGGCGCGCGGGGCCACGGCCGAGGTGGGATTGTTGGGATAGTTGACGAAGATCATCTTGGCCCGGGCCCATTCGGCCTCGGTGACGCTGTCGAGATCGGGCAGGAAATCGTTGGCGTCGGTCAGGGGCAGGATCTTGACCTCGCCGCCACAAAAGCCCGTGGCCACCGGGTAGACCGGGTAGTTGGGCGAGCAGACGATGACCAGGTCGCCGGGGTTGACGAAGGCCAGGGGGAAGTGGGCGATGCCTTCCTTGGAACCAATCAGGCTCACCACTTCCTTGGCCGGGTCGAGTGTTACGCCGAAGCGGGCCTTGTACCAGTCGGCCACGGCCGCCCGGAAGGCGAGCAGGCCCACATAATCGGGGTACTGATGGTTCTCGGGCTTTTTCGCACCGGCGCACAGGGCCTCGACGATGAACTCCGGGGTGGGCAGGTCCGGATCGCCGATGCCAAGCGATATGATGTCCACGCCCCGGGCCCTGACGGCGGCCTTGACGCGGTCGATCTCGGCAAACAGGTACGGAGGCAGCGCGGCCACGCGGTCGGCCATGGGAAATTCGATCATGACGGCTCCTTTGGGCGTGTGTCCCCGCCTTGCGGCGGCAGGCCGACCACAGTAAAGAACGGCCAAAGCCCGTGTCAAGCCGCCCGGACGCCTCCGGCCGCCGTTTACGGCCGGGCCAAATCATGTCAGGATGCGTTTACCTGCCCATGACCACCCAAGACACTCCCCCTGCCACGCCCCGTCCGGCCCATCCCTGGGTCGACCGCTACCTGGAACATCTGGTGGTGGGCAAGGGCTTGTCCGAGCATTCCATCGCTGCCTATTCTACCGACATCGCAGGATTTTTAACTTTCTTAAACGAGCACGACGGGACGCTTGAGGCTGTCAGCGACGAGACCGTGCTGCTCTATCTCATGCACCTGCGCTCCCGGGGACTGGCCAGCCGTTCCCTGGCCCGGCACCTCTCGGCCCTGCGCGGCTTTTTCGCCTTTGCCGCCGACGAAACCTGGCTGCCCCAGTCGCCGGCCGCCCTGATCGAGAACCCCAAGCTGCCGCGCCTGCTGCCCGACGTGCTTTCCCGCGAGGAAGTCTCCCGGCTGCTTGAGGCCCCGGACACGGCAACGCCCCTGGGCTACCGTGACCGAACCATGCTGGAGCTGCTCTATGCCGCCGGCCTTCGCGTCTCGGAGCTGGTGGGCCTCACCCTGGCCGATTTCGACGCCCAGGCCGGCCTCTTGCGGGTCTTCGGCAAGGGTTCCAAGGAACGCATCACCCCCATCCACGCCCTGGCCATGGAGTTTCTCTCCACCTATATCGCCTCGGTGCGCGGCGCGTTTTCCCCCAAGGACCAGCATGTCTTTTTGAACCGTTCCGGCCGGGGGCTGACCCGGCAGGCCGTGTGGAAGGGCATCAAGCGCTACGCCCTGGCCGCCGACGTTTCCACCCGCATCTCACCGCACAGCCTGCGCCACTCCTTCGCCACCCATCTGCTCGACGGCGGGGCCGACCTGCGCACCGTGCAGATGCTGCTGGGGCATGCCGACATCAGCGCCACGGAAATCTACACCCATGTCCAGGCCGGCCGGTTGCTGGCCATCCACCGCGCCCACCACCCCCGGTCCCGTGACCGGGACAAAGGTTAAAGCGATACTTTCACTATGAGCATGCCGCCCAAGCCCGACCTGATCCACGCGCCCACCATCATCACCGGCCACGCCAACGCCGATTTCGACTGTTTGGCCGCCATCATCGCCGCCGGCAAGCTCTATCCCGGCGCGACGCTCATCTTTCCGGGCAGCCAGGAAAAAAACATCCGGCACTTTTTCATCCAAAGCGCCACCTATATGTTTAATTTCAAGAATTTCAAGGAAATCGATCCGGAAAGCGTCCAAACCCTGGTCCTGGTCGATACCCGCCAGCGCTCACGCGTGCCGCACATCGAAGCCGTGTTCGCCAATCCCGACCTCGTCATCCACTGCTACGACCACCACCCCGACACAGACGAGGACGTGGTTGCCGCCAAGTCCGTGGTCAAGAACTGGGGCTCCACCACGGCCATCATCATGGACGAGATCATGGCCCGCAACATGGAGCTGACCCCGGACGAGGCCACGATCCTGGGACTGGGCATGTACGAGGACACCGGTTCGTTCACCTTCGCCTCCACCACCGAGCACGACCTGGCCGCCGCCGCCTGGCTGCGGGCCCGGGGCATGGACGTGGGCGTCATCGCCGATCTCATGACCCGGGAACTGTCCTCGGAACAGATCACCATCATGAGCCAGCTCATCGAGACGGCGCAGACCCACGACATCAACGGCATCGAGGTGGTCATCGCCGAGGCGACCTCGGATCAGTACATCGGCGATTTCGCCCTGCTCGTGCACAAGTTCCTGGATATGGAAAACCTGCGTGTGCTCTTTGCCATCGGGCTCATGAACGACCGGGTGCATCTGGTGGCCCGTTCGCGCACGCCCGATGTGGACGTGGGCAAGATATGTTCTTCCCTTGGCGGCGGCGGCCATCCCTACGCCGCCTCGGCCTCCATCAAGAACATGACGCTCACGCAAGTGCGCGAGGAACTCTTCGGCCTGCTCTATTCCCAGATCAATCCGCAGATCCACGCCCGCCAGCTCATGAGCAAGCCGGCCGTGTCCATCGAGGACGTCGCCACCATGCGCCGGGCCGAGGAGATCATGACCCGCTACGGCTTAAAAGCCCTGCCCGTGGTGGCCAAGGGCAGCCGGCGCTGCGTCGGGGTCATCGAGCACGACAT
>JBKICS010000233.1:0-8127 GCA_046567015.1 Acidobacteriota bacterium
GCGCCGTGGTAGACGATGGGGCGGGCGGCGAGCAGCGCGCCGGAGATGTCGCCGTAGATGCGGCCGGCCCAGCGGGAGTTGCCGAGCATGTTGAAGCGGAACTTGTGCTTGGGAATTAAAAGCGCCTCGGCCCGGCCATAGCCCTTCTGCTGCTTCAAGTAGGCCGAAACGGTGCAGCGGCGATGGTGCCACACGAACATGGCGGCGGAGAAGCCGATCAGATGGCCCTGGTCCTGGAGACGCCAGCACACGTCCACGTCGTCGCCGGCCGCGCGGTAGGTGGCGTCGAAGCCGCCGATGCCGGCCAGGCATTCCTTGCGGTAGGCCATGTTGCAGCCCGGGATGTGTTCGGCGATCTCGTCGGTCAAAAGAACGTGGGTCGGCGCGCCGGGAGACACGGCCACGCAGGCGGCGGTGCGGTTGTCGTCGGGCGGGGGCAGGTTGGGGCCGCCCACGGCCACGAAACGCTCGTCGGTAAAAGCCCAGGCCATGTAGTGCAGCCAGTGCGGGTCCACGTAGCAGTCCGAGTCGGTGTAGGCCACGATGGAGCCGCGCGAGGCGTTCATGCCCACGTTGCGGGCGGCGGACAGGCCGAGGTTGGGCTGGTGGATGACGTGGATGTAGGGCGCGGCGGCGGCATGGCGGTCGGCGATCTCGCCGGTGGCGTCGGTAGAACCGTCGTCGACCACGATGACTTCGAAGTTGGGGTAGTCCACCTTGGCAAACGAGGCCAGGCAGCCGTCCATGGTGGAGTCGGCGTTGTAGGCGCACACCACCACCGAGATAAACGGCGCGTCGGCGGGCAGGTGCGGCAGCTTCTGGCGGTAGACGTCGGCCACGGCCTTATACGCCGGCTTTTGCTTGCGCACTTCGGTGACGATGCCGAACTTCCAGTCCTCGACCAGATGGCCGCCGGTGAACCATTCGTCGGTCCAGGCGAAGACCATGGTGCCGGAGACGCCCAGTTCGAAGGAGGCGCGCAGCTGCCAGCTAAGTGTCTCGGCCACGTGCTCCTCGTCGTTGCGGATGGAGTCCATGCCGAATTCGGAGAGGACCAGCGGCAGTTCGCCGGCCACGTTTTGCAGGCGCTTGACGTAGGAGCGAAACGCCTTTTCGTCGTGCAGGTAGACGTTAAAGGACAGGAAGTCCAAAAACGGCAGGCGCAGGTATTCGGTGGAGGGATAGTTGGCGTAGGTCACCAGTCCCTCGGGGTCTTGTTCGCGCACGATGGTGGCGAGCTTTTCGAGGAACTTCTCGATCTTGCCCGCGCCGTGCCAGCGCACGATGTGGCTGGGGATCTCGTTGCCGATGAGCCAGGCCAGGATGGCCGGATGGCCGGCAAGCGAAGCCACCGACTCGCGCATGGTCTTTTTGATGTCTTCCTTGACTTCCCACTGGTCGAGGAAGCACAGGTGCTGCGGCCAGGGCACGCCGATCATGACCCGGATGCCGAAGCGGGCGGCGATGTCCAGGAAATGGCGCGGCGGCACGTAATACACGCGGATGGAATTGATGCCGGCGCGGCGCATGAGCTCGAAGTCATGGGCCACGGTTTCGTCCTCGGGCAGGGGTTCGCCCCGGGAATTTTCCGGGAACGGTCCGTAGGTGACGCCCTTGATGAAGAATTTGTCTTCACCGGCAAACAGATAGCGTCCCCTGGCGCGGATGCGCGGGAAGGTCGTGACGCCGGCAAGTCCTTCTTCGATCTGGAACATAATTCCCCTTCTCCTTACGGTCGGGCGAACCCTCGCCCGCTTTTACCTGTCTGCCATTCCGGTAACCGGTTGTGGCGACGTACTTTTCGAACCCATGCGGCAGGCGAAACAACCACCCGGAATTCAATATTATTTTCAGATTCTTTTGGCCGGGCGCCGTCTGCTCGCGGGCCTCTTATAGCATGTATCGTGCCACAATCACGGAAGCAGGCGGCAAGCGGGCTGGCGGGTTTAGGGACTGGCGGAAGACGCGGCTGGTTACGAAAACTGCGCGTGCGATTACGAAAGCGTAATCGGACCATGACAACAGGCTGCAATTCTTGCGATTTACACAAAAAAAACGCCCCGAGCCAAAGCGGCGCGGGGCTTCCTTTGCAGAAAATTCAGGCGGGCGGCGCGCCGTCAGGGGAGGCAGGCCGCCGTGCGCTCGATCAGGTCAAGGACGGGCGGGACGGCCGCGCGCGCGGCCGGGGCGTCGCCGGCCCGGGCGGCCTTTTCCAGGGTATAGGCGGCTAGGCGCAGGGGCTCGGCAAACAGGGTGGCGGCCACGCCCTTGAGGGAATGGGCCAGGCCGGCCAGGCGGGTCAGATCCTCTTCGGCCAGGGCCGCCTCGATCCCGGAGCGGCGCACCGGGCTTTCGCTTAAAAAAACCGAAAAGATTTCCTCCAACAACTCGTGATCGTCGTCGAAACGCTCCCGCAGCCGGGCCATGTCGATGAGATCGGAACACTGCGCGCTCATGCAAGGCCTCCAGAAAACCCGTCGGCATCGGGATTGGCGGCTCCGCCGTCGGGCGACGCCCCGCCAGCCAGGGCCGGGGGCAGATGCAGCGTGATGGCGCAGCCGCCGCCGGGCTGGCCCGAAGCTTCCACCGCCCCGCCGAAATCGTCCACCACTTTTTTGACCATGGCCAGCCCCAGCCCGTATTCGCAGTGCTCGGCCTTGTAAAAGGGGCTGAACATGTTCTCCAGATTTTCACGCGTCATGCCGCGGCCGCTGTCGGCCACCCGCACCCGCACCCGGTCGGCGTCCCGGCCGGAGGTGACCGTGACCAGCCCGCCGTCCGACATGGCTTCCACGGCGTTTCGCAGCAGATTGATCAGGCACTGCTTGAGCAAGGCCGGATCGAAGCCCACGGCCGCCACCCCCGGGACCAGGGCCACGGCAAGGCCCACCCCCCGCCCCTCGGCCTCGGGGCGCACGGCCAGGACCGCGTCATGCACGGCCCGGTTGGCGTCGGCCTCCCCCGTCACCTGCCCCACCGGCCGGGCGAACTCCAGAAACTGCTTGAGCATGGCCTCCATGCGGGTGAGCTCTTCCACCACGATGCCGGCCCGTTCCCGGGCCGCCTCGGGCAGTTCTTCCATGTTGGCCAGACGCCGGGCAAAGCCGCTGGCCGCGAACATGGGGTTTCGCAGTTCATGGGCCAGATAGGAGGACAAGCGGCCCATGGTCTCGATACGCTCGGCTTGCCGGGCGTTTATTTCGCCCACGGTGCGGTCGGTGATGTCGCGGCGGAAAACCACCACATGGCCGATACGGCCGGTGGCGTCGGCAATGGGATAGGTATAGGTGCGAAAGTAGCGCAGCCGGCCGTCGGCGGACACGGCGGTATGCAGGCGTTCGGCCTTCTTGCCCGTGGCCAGAGCCACCCGGAAGGGACAGGCCGCGTCCGAGGGATCGCACAGCGGCGGATCGTCCGGCCCGGAACGCAGCGTCTCGCAGTGCCGGCCGACCAGCTCCGCCTTGGGCGTGCCCAGACGGCTCAAGATATTGCGGTTGAGATCCTCCACCAGGCCCGAGGCCGAGATCAGGGCGATGTCCTCCTGGACCTCGTCCACGATGGCTTCAAGCAAAAGTTTCTGGTGGTCCAGGCGCATGCGGCAATGGGCGCCCACGGAAACGGCGTTACTGAGCGCGCACAGGAAAAACGAGGCCGTGCTGTCGATCAGCGAGGCCCCGGCCGGCATGGCCGCAGTCAGTTCCCGGGTCAGGATCCCGCCGTCGAGCTCCATGACCAGATTGATGTCCGGGTGGGCGGCAAACAGCGCGCGATGGTCCGGATAGAGCGGCACGTCGGCCAGCAGCGCCCCCCGACGCCGGGGATCGTCAGGCTCCAGGCCGACCACGCCGGCCAGGCGCATGGGGGGCAGAAATTCCCGAAATTCCTCGCCGGCCACGATCTCCAGGATGGTGTCGAAGCCCGGGCCGGTTCCCACCACGCCCACGACAAATTCCCGCTCGTCGGCGTCGATCACGCAATAGGCTTCCGGCGTTTCCCCTCCGTGTTGCGCCATGCCCCCGAGTCCTCCCGGTTTAAGCGTTTTCCTGATTCATGAGCATGGCATAAACCTCTTTCAGGGTCCATCCCGAAAGCCGCGCCGCCGCCCTTCTGGCGGTTTCTTTCGGCCGCCCGCCGACAGCCGCTTCCTCGGCGACCACGGCCCGGGCCTCTTCCTCGCTCGATTTGCCCGCCTTGCCCGGCCCGACAACCACGGTCACCTCGCCCAGAAGCTCCAGGTCGCGGCCGGCGAAATCGGCCAGCCGGCCCGGCAGGAACTCCTCGAAGGTCTTGGTCAGCTCCCGGCAGATGACGCATTCCCGGTCGCCCAGGGCCTCCAGGGCGGCTTGCAAGGTGTCGCCGAGGCGGTTTTTGCGCTCGAAAAAGACCAGGCTGGCCCCGGTGGCCCCGAAACGGGCGAAGGTGGCCCGGGCCTCGGAGGCCGAACGCGGCAGAAAGCCCAGGAAGGAAAAGGGATACGGGGCCACCCCGGCCGCCGACAGGGCCGCCAGGATGGCCGAGGGGCCGGGCACGGGCGAAACCGCGAACCCGGCCTCCCGGGCGGCCCGCACCAGGCGGTAGCCGGGATCGGCCAGAAGCGGCGTGCCGGCGTCGGAGACCAGGGCCACATCCGAGCCTTCGCCGAGGATGGCCAGCACTTGCCGCAGCCGGGCCTCCTCGTTGTGCTCGTGAAAGCTCAAAAGCCGCTTGGCCGTGACCCCGAGCGTGCGCAGCAGTTGCCCGGTGCGCCGGGTGTCCTCGGCCAGGACCACGCCGGCCGCGGCCAGCACCCCGGCCGCCCGGGGCGAGATGTCGCCGCTGTTGCCAAGGGGCGTGGCCACGATAAAAAGCGTTGCTTGCCGGGAACTCTCCACCAAAGCCTCCTTGCAAAGGCCCATGGGTATCGCCCCCGGCCGCTTCCGGCAAGGCCCGACCATTGACATGCCCGGGCTTTGGCCTACTTTATTTCCGTTTCACGCACGACCCCGGTCCCTGAAACGCCCCTGCATAACAGGCGTTTACGACCGTCAACGTATGATTTTTCCGGCTGCGGCCGATGCCGTGGCCGCGTACGGACCCCGAACACCAACTCGAAACGCAAGGACACATCATGCCGCAACAGGTCGTCATCATCGGGGGGGTCGCCCTTGGGCCCAAGGCCGCCTGCCGTTTCAAACGGCTTGAGCCCGAGAGCAACGTCGTCATGCTGGACCGCAGCCCGCGCATCTCCTACGGCGGCTGCGGCATTCCCTACTACGTTTCCGGCGAGGTCAGCGACATCACTGGCCTGCAGTCCACGGCCTTTCACATGGTGCGCGATCCCGCGTTTTTCCACGATGTCAAGGACGTGGACGCCCGCAGCGAGACCGAGGTCACGGCCATCGACCGCGCGGCCAAGACGGTGACGGCCAGGCATCTGCCGACCGGCACGGAAGAGGTGATCCCCTACGACAAGCTGGTCCTGGCCATGGGCAGCCGGCCGAGGCGCCTGCCCATCGCTGGCCTGGACCTTCCCGGCGTGCACACGGTCGACAGCCTGGAGGCGGCCGAGGCCATAAAGGCGTCGGTTGCGGCCGGGGGCGTGGGGTCGGTGGCCATCATCGGCTCGGGATTCATTGGCCTGGAGATGGCCGTGGCCTTTGCCGACATGTGGGGTCTGGACGTCACGGTCATCGAGCTGTTCGACCAGATGCTGCCCGGCGTGGTCGGTCCGACGCTCTCCACCATGGCGCGCAAGCACATGGAGGAAAAGGGCGTGGCCTTCCGCCTGTCCGAGCAGGTGACCCGCATCGAGGGCGACGGTACGGTCGAGCGCGTGGTCACGGACAAGGGTGTCATCGAGGCCGACCTGGTCATCGTTTCCGTCGGCGTCGTGCCCAACTCCGAGCTGGCCAAGGCGGCCGGCATCGCCGTGTCCGAGCGCGGCGGGATCATCGTCGACGAGCACATGCGCACCTCCGACCCGGACATCTATGCCGGCGGCGACTGCGTGGAGGTCACGAATCTGGTCACCGGCAAGCCCATGTACCTGCCGCTGGGGTCCATGGCCAACCGGCAGGGACGGATCATCGGCGACAATCTGGCCGGCGGCGACTCGACCTTTGCCGGCGTGGTCGGCTCCTGGTGCGTCAAGCTCTTCGATCTCGGCGTGGCCGGCACGGGCCTGACCCTGGCCGGAGCCCAGCGCGCCGGCTACGACGCCGTGGCCACCCACATCACGGCCATCGACCGGGCGCACTTCTATCCCGAGCATGGGCTTATGTCCCTGGAGCTGGTGGCCGAACGCGGCACCCGGCGCGTCCTTGGCCTGCAAGGTGTGAGCGTCATGGGCGACGCGCTGGTCGGCAAGATCAACACCATTGCCGCCATGCTGCCGCAAAAGCCCACGGTCTCCGACGTGTCCAACGCCGAGGTGGCCTACTCGCCGCCCTTCGCCGCCGCCATGGACATTTTGAACACCGTGGCCAACGCGGCGGACAACATCCTCACCGGCCAGAACAAGGGCATCTCGGTGACGGAATTCGCCAAGCTCTGGGACGACGCCGGCAGCGCCATACAAGTCATCGACTGCCGGGAAAATACCCAAGGCGGGCCGCTGGAGGAAAAGCATCCCGGCCGCTGGCACAACATCCCCCAAGGCCAGCTGCGCCACCGCTTGCAGGAGGTGCCCAAGGACAGGCCGGTGGTGCTCATGTGCAACACCGGGGCGCGCTCCTACGAGGCGCTGGTCACCCTGACCGACGCCGGCTTCACCCAGGTGGTCAGCGTCGAGGGCGGCATGGCTGCGGTCAAGGCCGCCGGCGTCGACGTCTAGCCGCCCTGTCCCCTTTCGATCTCGCGACCTGCGGCGGGGACCGGCCAAACGGCCGGTCCCCGCTTCGTTTGCCGCCGCCTTCCGCCTGACGCCATTGCCCGCCTGTGGCCGCCCTCTGTCTGTCGCCGCCCCTCGCTTGCCGCCCTTCGTTCGCCGTCGCCGCCCTGCCCAGTCGCCGTCCTCCGCCTGTCGCCGGCGCGCGCATCCGACACCGCAGCGCCGCGCCTGCGCCGTTCCAGCGCCGCTGCGCACCACTCCGGCGTCGCCGAGGCGTCCCGCCCGGGCCGCTTTCCGCCATACACCGTTAGTCTTTAGAAAATGAAGGCTTTACGAAGCTCCGTTTCTCCTCTATCCATTTTTCCCCAAGCGCGGTTGGACCAAAGGATAGTTGCAACGTTTACGATATCCGCAGCAACGTCTCCTTTCCTTCAGCGCCGGCGTCCGCGAGCCGGCCACACCTGTCGTACACCATCCGGTGCTTCAACCGGAAGACTGTTCGACAGTCTGGTGTAGACGGCGAACAACCATCGCCGCGCGATGCAAGACACGCATCGCATCGATGGAAAGCGGCGCTCCACTGTTTACGCTTCGGGATTCGCCCAAGACAAGCCCAGGTCGAACCTGCCGCGCCTTCTTCGGGAGCCGCCCGCCGTCTTCGCCAGACAGCGGGCCATCCCCCGGGACCGGTCTTCTGCCCGGCCCGGTCAACCCGGCGTCGACCCTCCGGCACGTTGGCCGACTCCCGCGGCAGGCCCCCGTGTTTATCACTTTGCAACGAGAGGAAGGAGCCATGAGACGTTTGTCCCTGCTGATCCTGGCGGTTGCCTTGCTGGCGGTTTCCGCCGGCGTTGCCCAGGCCACGACCGAAGTGAAAATGACCGGTGATTCGCGCGCCTACGGCGTTTTCTTCACCGGCCACAACTTCACCGGCTGGAACGACCCGGCCTGGACCTCCAACACCCCGACCTGGAACAGGGCCGGCACCAAGACCGAAGACACTTTCGAGATCTGGGAGCGCATCCGGGTCCGCACGGACTTCATCGCCAACGAGAACCTCCGGTTCCGTCTGGCCACCAAGGTGGACAGCACCTGGGGCAACGGCACCTACACCGCCGCCAACCCCGAGGTGGCCATCCAGGTGTACCAGGCCTTCCTGCAGTTCAATATCCCCAATACCAAGGTCGAGGTTTCGGCCGGCCTGCAGCCCATCGCCCTGCCCCAGAGCAAGCTTTTCAACGACAGCATCGTTTTTACCGACTGGGCCGCCGGGCTGGTCGTCAACAGCAACCTCATCCCCGACACCCTGAACATCCAGG
>JBKICS010000234.1:0-4223 GCA_046567015.1 Acidobacteriota bacterium
CCGAGACCAAAAACGACAAGACCTCCAGCACCAACCTCGGCGTGCAGAACTATTTCGGCAACAAGGAAACCACCGGCAACCTGTCCGGCCAGCTTGGCGGCCCGGCCTTCGGCATGAAGGGCCTGGTCGGCTCCGACCCCATGGTCCAGGCCTCCATCGCCGAGAAGTTTCAAAGCAAGGGCGAGACCAAGCGCGAAGCGGCCGTCACCGCCTCGGTGGGCTGCCGCATCGTCAACATCCTGCCCGGCGGGGTGATGCAGGTGGAAGGGGCGCGCCAGACGCGGGTCAACAACGAAAACCAGATCATCGTCATCAAGGGGCTGGTGCGGCCCATCGACATCGGCCCCAACAATACCGTGCCCTCCACCCAGCTGGCCGACTGCCAGATCGAATACTACGGCGAGGGCGATCTGGCCGACCGTCAGAAAAGCGGCTGGCTCACCCGCATCCTCGACAACGTGTGGCCGTTCTAGCGATGCCGCCAAGGGAGCGTACGGAAATGTACCCCAACCACGCACGGACGGCGACGCCGGCCAAGGCCCAGGCCCAGGCGCGGCCCATGCCCCAGACGCGGCATACGGCCCGGACCCTGGCGGGGCCGGACCGGACAGCGATCCTGCTGGCCGTTTTGATCCTCATGGCCCTGGTTCTCGGCTGCGTCCACACCGCCCACAGCGCCCGCATCAAGGACATCGCCACGGTTTCCGGCATGCGCAAGAACCAGCTCGTGGGCTACGGCCTGGTGGTCGGCCTGTCGGGCACGGGCGATCAGCGCGGCTCGGATTTCACGGTCCAGTCCATTTACAACATGCTCGACAAGATGGGCGTGCGCGTGGACAAGGCCACGCTCAAGCCCAAGAACGTGGCCGCGGTCATGGTCACGGCGCAAATGCCGGTCTCCTCCAAGCCGGGCAGCCGGTTGGACGTCACCGTGTCCTCGCTCGGCGACGCCACCAGCCTCCTTGGCGGCGTGCTGCTGGTGACGCCCCTTAAGGGCATCGACGGCAACATCTACGCCATCGCCCAGGGTTCGTTGCTGGTGGGCGGCGTGTCGGCGCAAGGGGCCGGGGCGTCGGTTTCCAAGAACATCACCACGGTCGGCATGGTGCCCGGCGGCGGCAACATCGAGCGGGCCGTGCCGTTTGCGTTTAACGAACAGTCCGACCTCACCCTGTCCCTGCGCAATCCCGATTTTTCCACGGCCGAGCGCGTGGCCAAGCGCGTCAACGAAACCCTGGGCGCGGCCCTGGCCTCGGCCACCGACGCCGGCACCGTGCGCCTGGCCGTGCCGCCGGAAAACCAGGGCAACCTGGTGCCGCTCATGGCCTCCATCGAAAACATTGAGGTCACCCCGGACCATCGGGCCCGGGTGGTGGTGGATGAAAAGACCGGCACCGTGGTCCTGGGCCAGAACGTCCAGATTTCCCCGGTGGCCGTCACCCACGGCAATCTCCAGATCCAGGTCCAGGAATCGGCCGACGTGTCCCAGCCGCTGCCGTTCTCCGGCGGCCAGACCGTGGTCACGCCCCAGACCAACATCGCGGTCAACGAGGAGAACCGAAAGCTCAAGATGATCGAGGGCGCGACCTTGCAGGAACTCGTCGAGGGCTTAAACGCCCTGGGCGCCACCCCCCGCGACCTCATCAGCATCCTGCGCACCCTGGAGAGCTCCGGAGCCCTGTCCGCCGACCTGGAGGTCAACTAGCCGTGAGCGCGCCCGAGGGCATGGCCGATCTGGCCGCCAACACCTCCTTGCAGGGGGACGTGGCTCAAAAGCTGCAAATTGACGCCCTGCAAAAGAGCCTGGCCGGCGGCGGCAAGGACAAGGAGGCCAAGCTGCGCGAGGCCTGCAAGGGCTTTGAATCGGTCTTTCTCTCCAAGCTTTTTTCCGAGATGCGGGCCACCGTGCCCAAGGACGGGATGCTCCACGGCCACTACGAAGACCAGTATTATTCCATGTTCGACAAGGCCATGTGCGACAAGATGGCGGAGTCCGGCGGCATCGGCCTGGCCGACATGATGTACCGCCAGCTCAAAAGCCGGGTGCTCGGCGGCGGCGGGAAGGCCGGCGTCGGCGACGTGTTGCCGGCCAACCGGCCGGTGGGGCACGGCGCTTCCGGCCTGGCGTCGGACCGGCTGCCCCTGCCGGCCGAGGGCATGCCGCGCGACAAGCGGTCCGTGCCGGCCCAGACGATTTCGCCGGCCGTGGCCGCCGCCCTGGCCCGGCCCGGCGTCCCCGCCCTGGCCCCGTCCCACCAGCCGGCCGCCGGAACCGGCCTTGCCGGCCTCGGCCCGGACGGGACCGACGAGGCCGCGGCCACGGCCCAGGCCCACGCGCCCATGGCCGCGCCGACAAACGGCGAGATCACCTCGGAATACGGCTGGCGCAGCGATCCCTTCAAGGGCAAGCGGGCCTGGCACGCCGGCATGGACATCGCGGCCGCCGAGGGCTCCCCGGTGACCGCCTGCTGGGACGGCGCCGTGGTCTTTGCCGGACAGAAGGCCGGCTACGGCAACGTGGTCGAGATCGAGCACGCCGGGGGCTGGAAGAGCGTGTACGGACATTTGCGCGATTACGACGTCAAGGTCGGCGATACGGTGGCGGCTGGCGGAAAAATTGCAGAGGTCGGCAGTACCGGGCGTTCCACCGGGCCGCATTTGCACTTCGAGCTGCGCCGGGGAAGCGAGACCGTGGACCCGCACAGCCTGCTGGCCGGGGCCGGACTCCTGCAAGAGACGAGTTAAGACGTTGTAATCGAAAAGAAATTGAGGCTGGCCATGATCGAGCGCATCCTTTCCAACCTGCGGCGGCAACACGGGGCCGTCACCCTGCTGGAAAAGCTTCTGGCGGAAGAATTTTCCCATCTCCAGGCGCGCAGCCCCGGCGAGGTGGCCTCGGTGGAATTTTCCATCCAGGAGCTGTTGCGCCAGCTCGCCGGCGAGCGCCGCGACCTGCAGACCTGCTATGCCGCCCTGGACCCGGCGGCCAGGCGGCTTGCCGACGTCATCGGCCGCTTCGATCCGGCCGCCCGGAAACTGGCCCAGTCCCTGTACGACGCCATCGACCGGGTGGAGCAGCGCGGCGCCAAGCAGGCCTCGCGCAACTACGCCATGGCTCTTGGCCTCTATGACCTGACCAAGTCGAGCCTGGACAACCTGCAAAAGCTGCTCATCCCCAAGAAGGGCACCTACGGCTCCCGGGGGCGCATGGCCTCGGGCCCGTCCGCGCCGGGGATCATCAGCGGGAGGCTCTAATGTCCGGCATCACCTCCCTGCTGTCCACCGGCAATTCGGCGCTGCGTGCCAACCAGGCCTGCATCCAGGTCACCGGCAACAACATCGCCAATGTCAACACCACCGGCTACAACCGCCAGTCGGTGGTGCTCAAGGACGGCCAGTACGTCAACACGTTCACCGGGCAGGTCGGCACCGGCGTGGTGGCGCAGGAGGTGGTGCGGGCCCACGACAAGTTCATCGAGGCCCAGTACCTGGAGCAGATGTCGGCCCGGGACCGCTACAAGACCCTGTACAACGGGTTGGTCAGCACCCAGAATCTGGTCAACGAGTCCAACACCGACGGCCTCAACAGCTCCTTGTCCACGTTTTTCGGCGACTGGGGCGACCTGACCACCAACCCGGACAGCGAAGCCGCCCGCCAGACCATGCTCGACGACACCGAGACCATGCTGAGCATGATCCGGTCCACCGCCGACTCCATGAACCAGCTCAAGGCCCAGGCCAACCAGAGCATCGCCGACGGGGTTACGACCCTCAACCAGCTGGCCAAGGACATCGCCGAGCTCAACCGCCAGATCAACATCACCCAGATCGACGGACAAAGCATCCCCAACAGCCTCTACGACCAGCGCGACGCCAAGGTGCGCGAGCTGGCCTCCCTGGTCGACGTCAGCGTCATCGACAACGGCAAGGGCAATTTTACCGTCAACACCAAGGCCGGCCAGACCATCGTGGACGGGGTGGAGTCCTACGAATTCAAGTTCGAGCCGGGCAAGACCGTGCGCCAGCTCTCGCCGGCCTCCCTGACGGCCGGTTCCGACGTCCAGGCCTACTACGAAGGCTCCGACTCCAGCGAATACACCCTCAAGGTGGTCTCCAACGGGACCGTGGGCGGCGGGGCGGCCTTCCAGGTGTCGCTTGACGGCGGCAAGACCTGGCTCGCCAACGACGACGGCACCACGGCCGTCTATGCCGCCGATCCCTTA
>JBKICS010000235.1:0-5890 GCA_046567015.1 Acidobacteriota bacterium
AGCACCGAACCGATCCACTGCGCCCATTCGGGCATCCCCTGGAAGGGAAACATGAAGCCCGAGAGCAGGATCGAGGGCAGAAAGAAGAAAAACGACATCTGCACGGCTTGAAGCTGGTTCTGGGCGATGGTCGAGAAGGTGATCCCCACGCCCAGGTTGGCGGCGATAAACGGGAAGGACACGAGGAACAGCAGCGGCAGGCTGCCGATGATCGGCACCCTGAAAAGCGTCATGGCCGCGACGATAATGAGCCCCATCTGGATATAGCCCACCACGATGTAGGGCAAAATCTTGCCCAACAGCACTTCCACCGGCCGCACCGGCGTGATGAGCAGATTCTCCATGGTGCCGCGCTCGCGTTCGCGGGTGATGGCCAGCGAGGTGATGATGACGAGCGTCATGGTCAGCACCACGCCCATAAGTCCCGGCACGATGTTGTACTGGGTGACGGCCTCGGGATTGTAGCGGGCGTGCAGGCGCAGATCCACCGGGCCGGCGGCCGGGCGCAGGGGGAGCAACGGACCGGTGAGGTCGCGGTTAAAGGCGTCGGTGGCGGCTTGCCGGATGGCGGACACGGCGTTGGAGGTGGCCGAGGGGTCGGTGGCGTCGGCTTCGAGCAGCACCACCGGCCGGTCGCCCCGGGCCAGGTCGCGGCCGAAATTGACGGGAAAGGTCAGGACGAACTGGATGCGCCCCAGCCTAAGCAGCTCGTCGGCCTCGGCCTCTGAGCCGATTTCCTTGGTGAACTTGAAGTAGCTGCTGTTTTTCATGGCGGTTGCCATGTCGCGGGAAAAGACCGACCGGTCGTTGTCGAGGATGGCCGTGGGCAGGTTCTTGGGATCGGAATTGATGGCGTAGCCGAAAAGGATAAGTTGAAGCAGCGGAATGCCCACCATCATGCCAAACGTCACCCGGTCGCGGCGCATCTGGGTGAATTCCTTGGACACCATGGCCGCGAAACGGATCGGGGAAAAGCTGCCAAGCAGGGCCATTCAGATCACCGCCTTGCGCATGAGGCTGATGAAGACCTCTTCGAGGTTGGAGGGAATCCGGCTGAGGGTCAGCGGGGGCGCGCCGTAGGGGGCGAGGCTTGCGGCCAGGGCCTCGGCGTCGCGGCCGCTGACGTGCAGGGTGAGGCCGAAGGCCACCACCTGCTCGACGCCGGGCAGTCCGCGCAGCCGGTCGATGAGGCCGTAGAGTTCCGGGCCGGCGATCTCGTAGGTCACAAGCCCTTCCCCGGCCACGATCTGCCCCACCGTGCCCGTGGCCAGCAGATGGCCGTAGGCGATGTAGGCGAGGCGATGGCAGCGCTCGGCCTCGTCCATGTAGTGGGTGGAAATAAGGGCGGTGATGCCCTCGCCGGCCAGCTTGTGCACCTCGTCCCAAAAATCGCGCCGGGCCATGGGATCGACGCCGGCCGTGGGCTCGTCCAGGAGCAGGAGCTTCGGTTCGTGGATCATGCAGGCGGACAGGGCCAGGCGCTGTTTCCAGCCGCCGGACAGGGTGCCGGCCAGCTGGTCGCGAAACCGGCCGAGGTTCATGCGCCCGATGGTGCGGTCGATGGCCGCCGCGCGACCCGGCACGCCGTACATGCGGCTGATGAAATCAAGGTTTTCCCGCACGGTCATGTCGTCGTAGAGGGAGAACTTCTGGGACATGTAGCCCACATGGGGCTTAATCAGCTCGGCCTGGGTGCGCACGTCAAAGCCCAGGCAGCTGCCGTGGCCGTCGTCGGGACGCAGCAGACCGCACAGCATCCGGATAAACGTGGTCTTGCCCGAGCCGTTGGGGCCGAGAAAGCCGTAAATCTCCCCCTTGGCCACCTGCATGTCGAGGTGGTCCACCACGGTCTTGTGGCCGAACACCTTGGTCAGGCCGACCACGTCGATGACCGGGGGCGAAGCCGTCACTTGCGTCCTCCGCCGGCCGTCCCCGCGTCCAGGGTGACGTCGATGGGCTGGCCGGGATGCAGGCGGACCGCGTCGGCCGGACTCATGGCGGCCTCGACCATGATGACGAGCTTTTCCCGGAACCCCTGGCTGTAGATCACCGGCGGCGTGTATTCGACCTGGGGGGCGATATAGCTGACGGTCGCGGTCACCGGCTCGCTGCCGCCGTCAAAGGACACCCGGACAGGGTTGCCGACGGCCAGCCGGCCGGCCACGGCCTCGGGCACGAAAAAGCGGGCCTTGACGTTGGCGTCCGGGAGCAGGACCACAACCGGGCTGCCGGCCGCCACCCATTCGCCCTGGTAGTGCAGGGTGTCGAAGACCACCCCGGCCACCCCGGCCTGCTGGCGCATCTGGTCGAGGTTCCAGCGGGCCTGCTCCACGGCGGCCCGAGCTGCGTCCGCAGCGTCGGACGCCGCCTTGATCTGGTCGATGCGGCTGGGCAGCTGGCCCGTGGCCAGCTTGGCTTCCAGTTCCTTGACCAGATGCTTGTCCTGGGTGTTGGTGGTCCTGGCGGTGTCGAGCTCCTCCTTGGCGATGGTGGCCGAGGCGTAGAGCTTGACGCGGCGTTCGTATTCCAGCCGCGACAGCTCGTGGGCCGCCTCGGCCCGACGCAGGTCGGCCACGATCTGGTTGATCTCATCCGGGCGCAGCCCCTTTTGCTTGTCGGCCAGATTGGCCTCGGCCTGGCGCAGGTCCGCCTCGGCCATGACCAGGCCCTGGGCTTCGAAGGCGTGCTCCAGTTCGTAGAGCGGCTGCCCCACGGCCACGCGCTGCCCCCGGGCCACGGATAAGGCGTCCAGGCGTCCGGCCAGCTTGCCGGCCACGTAGACGAATTCCCCTTCCACATAGCCCTGATAGGTTCCGGGCTGGGCCTTGTCGCAGCCAAGGAGGCCGACGGCCAGGGCCACGGCCGACAGGATCAAACGCGTCGCAGGGTTCATGCCTCGCCTCCGATTGCCATTTGCGGCGCGTCGACCCGGGCCAGCCCGCGCCCCACGACCCGGGCCAGAAAGTCCGCCAGGTCGGTCAGCGGCATGTCCAGGCGCATGCCCATGTCCTTGGCCGCCGCTGCGAATCGCCGGCGCAGCGGTTCGGACAGGCAGTAGACGATCATGGAGCCCACCAGGGTCAAGTGCACGAAAACCGGTTCGGCCGGCTCCAGCAGCCCGGCCGCCTGCCCCCGGGCCAGGATGCCCCGGGTGACGGAAAAAATGCGGCGAAATTCGGCCAGGGCAGCCGCCGGCATGTTGGCCGCGCCCGAGGCCATTTCCAGAGCCATGATCCTGGGCAGCACGGGCAGGCGCGAAAAGAGGTCGGCCAGAGCGGCGGTCAGGGCGGCCAGGGCCTCGGCCGGCGTCGCCTCGGGCGCGGCGGCCTGCTCCAGGGTGCCGGCCACCTGGCCGAACAGGTGGAGCAGCACGGCCTCGTAGAGCTTTTCCTTGTTGCCGACGTGGTAATACAGCCCGGCCTTGTTGACTCCGGCCCGCCGGGCGATGGCTTCGACCTTGGCCCCGGCAAAGCCTTCCCGGCCGAATTCCTCGGCTGCGGCCTCGAGGATGCGGGTGGAAATCGCGGATGCGTCGAGCATTGGACTCTCCAGTTGAACCATTATTTTCAACCAAACGGTTAAACCAGCTTGTCTTAAACGTCAATCCCACCCGCTCTCCATGCTTCCCATTTCTGTTAAAGAAGTGTAATTTCAGACCCGGCCGGCCCGAGAGAGTCCAAATGCCGAGCCCGGACACGATGACACACACCGTCCTTTCCCTGCTTTGTTCCCCGTTTGCCGCCGTTGGCCGCGCTGTTTTGTCCTTTGTGGCCGAACTTGGCGGCCTGTTCATTTTTATCGTTCAAGGCTTGTGGCGCATCGTGGCTCCGGCCCCCTCGTGGGGCAAGATCATGCAGCAGGTCTATTTCATCGGGGTCAAATCCATTTTCGTCATCGCGCTCATCGGCCTTTTCACCGGCATGGTGCTTGGCTTGCAGGGCTATTACACCCTGGTCAAGTTCGGCAGCGAAGGGCTTTTAGGCGCGGCCGTGGCCCTGTCGATCATCCGCGAGCTCGGCCCGGTGCTGACCGCCATCATGATCACCGGCCGGGCCGGCTCATCCATGGCCGCGGAACTGGGCATCATGCGCATTTCCGAGCAGATCGACGCCCTGTCCACCATGGACATCAACCCCATGCGTTTTCTGGTCGCCCCGAGGCTGGCGGCGGCGCTGCTCTGCTTTCCGCTTCTGACCGCCATCTTCGACGTGGTGGGCATCATGGGCGGCTATATTTCAGGCTGCGTGCTGCTCGGCATCAATCCCGGCGTGTATTTCGACCGCATCGACGCCACGGTGGAGCTGGCCGACGTCACGGGCGGCTTCGTCAAGGCCATGGTCTTCGCCCTGCTCGTGACGGCGATTTGCTGCTACGAGGGCTATTTCACCCATACCCGGCGGGAGGGCTTCGGGGCCAAGGGCGTAAGCCTGGCCACCACCTCGGCGGTGGTGCTTTCCTGTGTCGTCATTCTGGTCGTGGACTATGTCCTGACCTCGTTTTTACTGTAACGCGGATGTCGGCGGTCGTGTTGCAAGTTGCGCGGGTTCGCCGTAAAAGGCCGGTGGCATGAAAAAATACGCGATGGAAACGTCGGTCGGCATCTTCGTCCTGGCTGGACTGTTGTGCGTGGCCTATCTGACAGTCAAGCTCGGCAAGCTCGAAGTCATCGGCGGCGACGGCTATCAGGTCACGGCGCGCTTCAAGGATGTGACGGGGCTTAAGAATGGGGCCTATGTCGAGATGGCGGGGGTTCGCATCGGCCGCGTCTCGGACATAACCCTCGATCAAAAAGACCATGCCGCGATGGTCGCCCTGACCCTGGACAAGGACGTGCGCCTCACCGACGACGCCATTGCCTCGATCAAGACCAGTGGGCTTATCGGCGACAAATTCGTCAAGATTTCCCCGGGCGGCTCCGACGAGCCCCTGCGTCCCGGCGGCATGATCGTCGAGACCGAATCCTCGGTCGATCTGGGCGATCTCATCGGCAAGTATGTCTTTGGCGGGGTGAAATAGACGGTCCCCCGTCCTCCCCTGACTCTTACCCCTGGCGGATATTGCGTATGCATCGCTTCATGGCCTGTTTCGTGCTGTTCCTGGTCCTTATGACCGCAACCGTTTCCAGCGCCTCGGCCGGCCCGGCCACCGACGCCCTGAGCCGCTCGGTCGATCGCATCATCGCCCTGCTCGCCGATCCGGCCTATAAAAACGAAAACTCCCGTCCGGCCATGCGCGCCAAGCTCATCAGTACCATCGACGAAATCTTCGATATGAAGGAACTGTCGCGGCGGGCCCTGGGCGCGGAGTGGACCAAGTTCTCCCCGGAACAGCAGGATCGGTTCGTTACGGCCTTCGGGACGCTGCTGCAAAACACCTATCTCGACAAGATCGAGAGCTATTCCGACGAAAAGGTGCAATACCTCAAGGAACAGGACTTCGGCGCGGACAAGGCCGAAGTGGCCACCAAGGTCGTGGGCAAGGGCAAGGAGATTCCCATCGCCTACCGGCTGGTGGATCGCGGCGGCTGGAAAGTCTACGACGTGGTCATCGAAGGGGTGAGCCTGGTGCAGAACTATCGCAGCCAGTTCGGCCAGATTCTCATGAACGAAAGCCCCGACGCCCTGATCGCCAAGATTTCGACCAAACGTTCCTGAAAAAGCCGGCTCCCCGGGAGCAACGGCAACAAAAACAGGAAAATGTTTTTGACACCGGCCCGACAAGCAGGGCAAAAGACCTCTAGCTTAACTGATTCGCGCAACGCGCCTTTCGTGCAACGCAAGTAACCGTGTGGAGTCGCCATGACCGCCGCCTTGCCCCGTCACTGCATCCTCGTCCTGCTCGTGCTCTCGGTCCTGGCCGCGTCCGGCTGTCATGCCCGCAATCAGTCCGG
>JBKICS010000236.1:0-8696 GCA_046567015.1 Acidobacteriota bacterium
ATGCCGGCGGCTTCCAGGGGATGGGACAGGTAGGGCTCGCCGGACAGGCGCACCTGACCGGCGTGGGCGGCGGCGGAAAACACGTACGCCTTGGTGATCAGCGCCTGTTCCTGTTCGGTCAGGTACACGGCGGTCTTGTCCAGAATTTCGTTGATGCGGATCATGATTGTCCCGGCCTCGTGCCCGGGTGGCGGCCGTGGATGGCGGGCGCGTCCGGGGCGTGGACGCGCCCGTGGGGGTTACTGTTCCAGGCGAAAGTTCTGTTTGTCGCGCGGAATCCACCACTTGGTGAAGTTGTAGCTGATGCCGGCCGGGGCCACGGCCACGTTTTGGATGCGGGACGAAAGGATGGGCAGGCTGTAGGGCGCGAAGAGGAAGAGGTACGGCTGGTCGCGGTGCAGGATTTCCTGGAAGGCGTCGTAGATCTTCTTGCGCTCGGCCTGGTCCACGGTCCGCCGGCCGCGCTCCAGCAGGGCGTCGACCTCGGGGTTCTTGTAGCCGACGAAGTTGAGCCCCCCGGGCACGGCCCGGCTGGAATGCCAGACGTCGTAGTTGTCCGGGTCCTGGGCGATGGACCAGCCCAGCACCAAGGCGTCGAAATTGCCTTTGTCCACGAATTCCTTGATAAACGAGGCCCACTCCACGGTGCGGATGGCGACCTTGATGCCGACGGCGGCCAGCTGGCTCTGGATGATGGTGGCGGCCTTGATCCGCGCCTCGTTGCCCTGGTTGGTGAGGATCGTGAAGGAAAAGGGCCGGCCCGAGGCGTCCTCGAGGACGCCGTCGCCGTTGCGGTCCTGCCAGCCGGCCTCGGCCAAAAGGGCCTTGGCCGCCGCCGGGTCGAAGGCGTAATCCTTGATGTCGGTGTCGTAGACCCAGGTGCCGGGCTTGTAGGGCCCGATGGTGGGCAGGCCCAGGCCCAGGATCGCGCCCTTGACGATGTCTTCCTTGTTGACGGCCTGGGCGATGGCCCGGCGCACCCGCACGTCGGTGAAAAACGGGCTTTTGAGGTTGTAACCGAGGTAGGTGTAGCCAAAGGACAGGTATTTGAACTTCTGCCAGTCGGCCTCCCAGCTCGGCCCCGTGGTCTGGTAGAGGTACTGCTGGGGGGTCAGGCCCATCATGTCCAGATTCTTGGCCTTGAGTTCCAGAAACATGGTCGAGGTGTCGGGGATGATGCGGTAGACCACCTGATCGAGGTAGGCCCGGCCCTCGAAATAGTCGGGATTGACGGTCAAGGTCAGGCTGCGGCCCGGTTCCCAGGAGGTCAGGACGTAAGGACCGGCCCCGATGGGCTCCCGGGCGTACCTGGTGGTCATCAGGTCCTGGCCGGCGAGCACGTGCTTGGGCAGGATGGCTCCGGCCCAGGTGGCCAGCGACCGGGCAAAAGGCTCGGCGTAGCGGACCTCGAAGGTATATTTGCCGGTCACCGTGAAGCTCTCAATCTGCTTGTAGTCCTCGGCATACGCCGTGGGCGTTTTCGGGTCGATCATGAGCTTGTAGGTGAATTCCACGTCCTCGGCGGTGAGCTCCACCCCGTCGGTCCAGCGGATGCCGGGGCGCAGGGCAAACTTGAGGAGCTTGCCGTCCTCGAGCACCTCAAAACGCTCGGCGGCCATGCATTCGAGCTTGATGTCCTTGTCGTAGCGAAGCGGCGAGACATAGAGCAGATCGGCCACCTCATGGGAGGCGGAATCCGAGGCCAGGGGCGGAATCAGGTTGGAGGGCTCGCCGATAAGGGCCATGACGATGCGCCCGCCGGCCACCGGTTCGCCGGCGTCGGCCGAAGGTGCGGCCTTGGCCGGGGCGGGGGCCTGGACGTTTTGGCGCTTCTGGTCGTCCTTGGACGATCGGTCGCAGCCGCCAAGGAGCAGCAGACAAAAAACGAGGCCGAAAAATACCGCATGGGCCGGACGCATAGTTCTCCTTTTCGCTTGCAACGACCGCCGGAAACAACGTATTGCTGCGGTTGCGCAAAGCCCTTCGCAGCTAAAATATATACGGGGCCAGCCAAAAATAAAAGCGCTTTTTCCCCGGGCCAGGCCTTGCAGGCGGGGTCATGCCGCCCCGGCAACATTTCCGTTCCAAATTGGTCTGAAATAGGGTAAGCCTCCCGGACTCGACCAGCCCCGGCCTGCCGTCAAACGGCCTGGCACGGCTGTCTGGACGTGGATATGACGCACCAAGGAGTCCTCGGTCCATGGCCATCGGAAACGACGAAACCAAAATCAAGGCGGTGCTCGGGGAATTCGTCCGCGAGACCATCCCTGAATACATTCTGGACGGCTCCCACGCCATCGTGGCCGGCGGCGGCATCCAGAAACTCGCCATCAACAAGCACGACCATTTCTGGGATGTGGAAGGGCAGGTACAGGGCGACGACTTCCAGGTCTATGCCTCGGAACTGTCGGTCAACCTCAAGGAAGGCAGCGTCAACTTCTTCTGCAACTGCCCGGATTCCTTCTCCGGCGTGTGCCGACACGTGGGGGCCACGGCGCTCAAATGCCTGCGCAACCTGGACGAGGAAACCGGCGAGGGCGTGGAAAGCGAAGGCGCGTCCCACGCCGCCCGCAGCGAATGGCGGCAGACCTTTCGCACCTATTTCTCCACCGAGCCCGAGCCCGAACCCGGCCGCCACTACCTCATCTTTCGTTTCCATCCCGAACCGGGACGGCTGCAGGTGGCTTTTTTCCGGGCCCGGCAAAACAAGTCCGGCATCTCCCAGGTCCACTCCGAGATCACCCTGGAGCAGATCATCAAGAATCCGGACTGGTCCGAGCTTTCCCCCACCCTGCCGGTGGTGGCCGAGATGCTTGAGCACCGCCTCGACTACGCCGGGCACCGGGTGGAGCTGCCGCCGGGCCTTCTCGCCTGGTTTTTCTGGGCCATCGGCAAGGAATACTACCTCTACTGGCGCGACACCGAGCAGCCGGTGCGCATCGAGTCCAAGACCATGCGCCTGCAGCTGGCCCCCAAGTTGTCCGAGGACGGCCTGTCCTTCGACATCCTGCTCGGCAGCCCCGGCAAGTCGCCCTTTTCGATCCTCGGCCAGGAAGTCTATTTCTACGGCCAGATGCCCATCTGGGTGTGCTGGAAAAACGCCTTCTATCCGGTTCAGACCGGACTGCCCCCCCAGCTCGTGTCGGACATGGCGCAAAATCCGCCGTTTATCCCCACCTCCGACGTGTCGGAGTTCCTGGATCGGGTCTGGACCCATCTGCCCATGACCGACCTGTACGGCCAGGAGGAATTCCTGGTCAAAATGCAGCCGTTTTTCGTGCCGGCCCATTTCGACCCCAAGATCTTCCTGGACGAAGAAGGCAGCCTGCTGACGCTGCAAATCCAGACCGTCTACCAGACCGAGCACGGCGAGATCACGGTCACCGGCCCCAACCCGGACCTCATGACCGCCTCGTACCTGCACAACGGCAAGTCCTACCTCATCGCCCGGGACTGCGACCAGGAGCAGGATCTGCTCACCATGCTGACGGACATGCACTTCCAGGCCAGAAACAACGCCAACTGGTTCCTGGAGACCGAGGAGGCCATCGTCTTTCTCCTGGACGCCTATCCCAAGCTGGTGGAAAAATACCGGGTCTTCGGCGAGAAAAATCTCACCCGCTACAAGGTGCGCCTGTCCACCCCGGTCATCGTGGCCGAGGTGGAATCCAAGGAAGAGGAGAAGTGGTTCAACCTCGACCTGCAGGTCCAGTACGACGACCAGCGGGTGCCCATCGACAAGATCTGGAAGGCCTGGACCCAGGGCAAGCGTTATGTCCAGCTCAAGGACGGCTCGTACACCAGCCTGCCCGAAGCCTGGCTTGAAAAGCTGGCCCACAAGCTGCGGGCGCTCGGCTACGACACGGACAAGCCGCCCCAGACGAAGTTCAAGCAGTTCGAAGCGCCGGTCCTGGACAAGCTGCTGGAAGACATGCCCGAGGCCCGCACGGATTCCTTCTGGAACAGCCTGCGCCAGAAGATTCACAGTTTCCGGGAGATCACCCCGGTGCGCATCCCCAAGGGCCTAAACGCCAGTCTGCGGCCGTATCAGGCCGAGGGGCTTTCCTATCTCAATTTCCTGCGCGAATACGGCTTCGGCGGCATCCTGGCCGACGAAATGGGCCTGGGCAAGACGGTCCAGACCCTGTCGTTCATTCAGCACAACGTGGAGCGCGGGGCCAGGGGGCCAAACCTCATCGTGGTGCCCACCTCGGTGCTGCCCAACTGGGAGCGCGAGGCCCAGAAATTCGTGCCGGAGCTCAAGCAGCTCATCATCTACGGGGCGCGGCGCGAAAACATGTTCAAAAAGATCGGCGAGTCCGATCTGGTCATCACCACCTACGCGCTCTTGCGCCGCGACCTCGACGAACTGCTCAAATACGACTTCGCCGCCATCATCCTGGACGAAGCCCAGAACATCAAGAATCCCAATACCATTACCGCCCGCTCGGTGCGCCGCTTAAACGGCAAGACCCGGCTTTGCCTGTCGGGCACGCCCATCGAAAATAACCTCTTCGAGCTGTGGTCGCTGTTCGAGTTCCTCATGCCCGGGTTCCTCGGCGGCCAGAACGCCTTCCAGCGCGGCATCGTCAAGCCCATCAAGGACGGCGACGTGGAGACGCTCGACTACCTGCGCGGCCGGGTCAAGCCCTTCATCCTGCGCCGCACCAAGTCGGAGGTGGCCAAGGATCTGCCGCCCAAGGTGGAGAACACCTACTACTGCAACCTCCTCGACGAGCAGCTGGAACTCTACGCCGCCCTGGCGAAAAAGCTCAAGGAGCAGGTGCTGGCCACGGTTGACGAAAAGGGCATGGCCAAGTCGCAGATGTCGATCCTGGACGCCCTGCTCAAGCTCCGCCAGATCTGCTGCCACCCGCGCCTGCTCAAACTCGACCTGCCCGGCGTCAACACCAACCTGCCCTCGGGCAAGTTCGACGCGTTTAAGGATCTCATCACCGACTGCATCGAGGAAGGCCACAAGGTGCTGGTCTTTTCCCAGTTCGTGCAGATGCTCCACATCATCCGTTCCTGGATGACCATCAGCCAGATGCCGTTTTGCTACCTCGACGGTTCGAGCAAGGACCGTTTCGACCAGGTGGATCGGTTCAACCAGGACGAAGACATCAAGGTCTTCCTCATCTCGCTCAAGGCCGGCGGCACGGGCTTGAACCTCACCAGCGCCGACTACGTCATCCACTACGACCCCTGGTGGAACCCGGCCGTGGAAAACCAGGCCACGGACCGCACCCACCGCATCGGCCAGCTGCGGCAGGTCTTTTCCTACAAGCTCATCTGCCAGAATACGGTGGAGGAAAAGATCTTAAAGCTCCAGGAACAAAAGCGCGATGTGGCCGAGGCCGTCATTCCGGGCCAGGACGCCTTCAAGTCGCTCACGCGCACCGATCTGGAATCGCTATTCGAAATCTAGCGTCGCGGGCGCTACGGCTTGCCATGACGCGGGGGACCGGTTGGTCCCCCGCTTTTTTTCATGACCACGGCGCAATCGGGCAGGATGGGATGCCTCCGCTGGCCAGAGGGCACGGCAGTACTGTCCGGGCAACGCGCTGCCCGCGGAGAAACGCGGCGCTCGCCAACAGGCGGGACAGCGCCGCGCCGGCAGCCCAAGGTATCGCGGGACGCTCAGATCTTCGAAGGGACCAGAAAGACGTGTATTTGGTACGGGTCGGACAAGGTCAAATTGGTGTTGACTATTTGCCATTGCGGCCATGTCCGTTGGATAAAATCCAAGCTTATCAAGGTGGTTCCGAAATGGACGGAACCATTGACCGCCTCCCAACCTTTCTTCAAGGGGACAAAGCCAAACCCCTTTGTCCTATACTGCTCAAGCACATGCTTGTAATCCGATTCGGTTATATTTCTAGTAGACATCCAATAATGCCAGAATTCAATCGGGCGAATTGTAATAACCAGCATGCCGTTGTCGCTTATATAGCGACGAAGCGTCTTTAAGATTGCATCTGCCGCAGGAAATGACAAATGCGTAAATACGGAAAATGAAAATATCAAATCAAAAAAATTGTTTTCAAAAGGCAAAGAGGCAGGAACTTCATCACACAATTCCAGTGTTCCCTGGACATTGCAAGATTTACAAATATCAATAGATTTTTGCTGCGGATCAACACCATAAATATCGCCGGGATTCGTCAGCCAACAACACATCCGCAACAGCCTGCCCCAGCCGAACCCATAGTCCAGAACCTTGCCTCCCACCGGGAAGGCCTTCAAATAGGTACTCGTGTAGGCATTGCAAATACTTTCAATAAACGAGACAGACGAGGGCAAAAGGTCGAGATTGGCGCGCCCGTTATACAGCTTTTGTATATCCGTATCGACAAGTTTCGGCAAAAATTTACGCAATTCAGGACATTCAACGTTAGGCTGTACAAGAATCTGACCGAAGAGAGAGACAGGAAGCTCCCGCAAGATGGAATAAAAATCACCGTTATTTTTTGCGCATTGGATGGCTCGGTCAACTATCGGCTTATAGAGCTCATACATACATGGTCCTTGTCCTGATTGCTCATGAAGTAGATCAAATTTCCCTGCCCAGGGAACCCCTGCTCGAAGTTGACCCTGGTAAAAAAGGCCTAGCCAGTTCAGGTAAGCCAGTACCGCTAGGTTGTCGAGAACAGAATGCGCTCCTGCACTGGTTTTGCCCCTTGCGCGAAATGGATTTTTATGACCAATATTCATATGGGATCAGCCATACGCCCAGCCCCGCCAATTGCTGCTGTTTTTCAAAACGCCTGTTCTCCCCCCTCGAAGCACCATGGTTGGCCCTTGGGATGGCTGTTGCCCAAAAGCATCGATCCGATGCGAGGACGCGCCGCCCGGCGGACGCGCGGCTGTCCCAACCAGCGGACCGGCTGAGGACAAGGGACGAGGGCGGCCAAACCATCCTGGATTGACAGTTTTCCTTTCCTTACCGTGACGCAAAACTTGCAACCAGCGTACGAGGGTAACGTCATGCAACGGCACTCCTTTCACTGGCTCTTCCCATTGATTCTTCTGCTGTGCCTGGCGACTCCCGCGCAGGCCCAGGCCGGAGGCAAGGGCCCGCAATGGGATGCGATCCCGGCTCGCAGCCTGACCGCGGACGGCATGGCCCGGGTGATCGTGGGCATCGCGGTGCCGGACTACGACGCCCTGGCCGCCGCCTCGGGCCGCTACAAGGTCATCACCCCCGGCGAAGCCAAAACCGAAGCCAAGTCCGCCCGGGACGGGGCCAAGGCGGCCGACGCCGCCCTGGAGGCCGCCATCGCCCGAGGGGCCGACGACGTGCTGGGCGGCCTGCCCAAGTCCGGCCACACGGTCAACCGGACCTATTCGGCCCTCCCCTTCCTGGCCCTCACCGTGAATAGGCAAGCCCTGGAAGCCCTGCAGGCCGACCCCCGGGTGACCTCCATCGAAATCGACGCGGCCACACCCGTTCCCGAACCGCCGGTGACGGACGGGGCCAAGGGCGCGTCCAGCCAGCTCGGAACGGACCAGCCGGCCCTGGACTCCGTAGCCAACCTCAACTGGGGCCCGCCCAAGATCGGGGCCGACGTCGCCTGGTCCAAAGGCTATACCGGCGCGGGCTGGTACGTCGCCATCCTGGACACAGGCATCCGGCGCACCCATGAATTTTTCGCCGGCAAGACCATTGTCGAGGCCTGCTTCTCGGCTGGCGCCAATTGTCCCGGCGGCACGACCACGGCCTACGGAACCGGCAGCGCCGCCCACTACGCCGCCACCTACACGGCCTACGACCACGGCACCCACTGCGCCGGCATCGCCACGGGCAAAAAGGCCGACGGCAGCGTGGCCGGCGTGGCCAAGGACGCCAACCTCATCGCCGTCCAGGTGTTCTCCATCACCGGCGCGACCTCCATCGGCTCCTACTCCAGCGACCAGCTCGCCGGGCTCAACTACGTCTATTCCCTGCGCAACACCTACAGCATCGCCGCCGCCAGCATGAGCCTTGGCAGCTCCGCCGGCTACAACACCCCCTGCGACAGCGCCGTGCAAAAGGCCGGCATCGACCTGCTGCGTTCGGTCAACATCGCCACCACCATCGCCACGGGCAACTCCGCCTACTGCGACGGCATCTCCTCCCCGGCCTGCATTTCCACCTCCATCGCCGTGGGCTCCTGCACCTCCACCGACGCGGAAAGTTCCTTCAACAACTGGGATCCCAACCTGCAGACGCTGTTCGCCCCGGGCACCGGCATCTACTCGTCCACCGGCGCCTCGGACACCAGCTACGCCTCCTGGAACGGCACCTCCATGGCCACGCCCCACGTGGCCGGGGCCTGGGCCCTGCTGCGCCAGAACAGGCCCCACGACAGCGTCGCCGCCATCCTCGGCCGGGTCGTGGCCGGCGGGACGCCCATCGTCACCGGCTGCGGCACGGGGCTGAGCAAGCCGCGCATTTATATTCCGGCGGCCCTGCAAGCCAGCAACGCGCCGCAACCGCAACTCCTGGAGCTGCTGCTGCGTTGACCGGACGGCCGGGCGAGACCGGGGCGGTTCACCCGAACCGCCCCGGTCCGGTGGATAGGAGCCAGGGAAGCATCACGGGGCCTGCCGCGCCGTGCCCCTGGCCCCTGGCCCGGCTCCGCTCCCGACGCCAGCCCAGACTCCGGTCCCGTCCCCGGGCCTGGCCCTGTTGTTGGTTCGGCAATTGCCGTTAA
>JBKICS010000237.1:0-8679 GCA_046567015.1 Acidobacteriota bacterium
CAGAAGCAACGCTCCATGGGCTCGGGCTTCGTCATTTCCGCCGACGGCTACATTGTGACCAACAATCACGTGGTCGACGGCGCCGACGAGGTCAAGGTGCAGTTTAAAAACAACGAGAAGCCCGTCCCGGCCAAGATCATCGGCCGCGACCAGGAAACCGACCTGGCCCTGATCAAGATCGAGGGCCGCTCCAACCTGCCCTATCTGGAATTCGGCGACTCGGGCAAGATCAAGGTCGGCGAATGGGTGCTGGCCATCGGCAACCCCTTTGGCCTGGAGAACACCGTGACGCTCGGCATCGTCAGCGCCAAGGGGCGCATCATCGGGGCCGGCCCCTTTGACAACTTCATCCAGACCGACGCCTCCATCAACCCGGGCAACTCCGGCGGGCCGCTTATCGACCTCGACGGCAAGGTCGTGGGCATCAACACCGCCATCGTGGCCTCGGGCCAGGGCATCGGCTTCGCCATCCCGTCCAACATGGCCAAGGACGTCATCGCCCAGTTGCGCGAGGGCAAGAAAGTCCAGCGCGGCTGGCTCGGCGTCACCATCCAGGACATCGACGAGAACACCGCCAAGGCCCTGGGCCTGAACAACACCAAGGGTGCGCTCATCACCTCGGTCATGGACGGCCAGCCCGCCGCCAAGGCCGGCATCAAGACCGGCGACGTCATCACCGCCGTGGCCGGCCAGAAGATCGACAATTCCAACGACCTGCTGCGCCACATCGCCGCCATCCGCCCCGGCGAATCCATCGAGCTGGCCGTCACCCGCAAGGGCTCCCCGGTCACCGTCAGCGTGACCCTGGGCGAACGCGACGCCAAGAATCTGGCCCAGCGCGGCCCCAACCAGGGCGACGAGGGCGAGGCTGACGGCGACCAGACGGCTTCCGCCCTGGGACTGTCGGTGCGCGGCCTGAGCGCCAAGGAGGCCAAGGCTTTGGGCATGGACAAGGTGCAAGGCGTGCTGATAACGGAAGTGGCCGACGGTTCCGAGGCCGAACAGGCCGATGTCCGCCCGGGCGACGTGATCCTCGAAGTCAACCAGCGCCCGGTGGCCTCGCCTGAGGAATTCAAGAAGATCGTCGCCGAGGACGGCAAGAAAAAGGGCGTGGTCATGATGCTCATCAAGCGTCAAAACCAGACCGTTTTTCGCACCGTGCCCATCGGAGACTCGAAGTAACTGCCCGACAACCCTGCGTCCCCGGCCGGACCGACTCCGGCCGGGGACGCACAGGCGCAAACCATGGCCCTTCCCCCGCCACCTGCCGAGGAAACCGTTTTCCCCATCCCCTGCAAGGTCAATCTGCGCCTTGCCGTTGGGGCCAGACGGCCAAGCGGCTACCACGACATCGAAACCTTTTTCCTGCCCCTGCCCGAGCCGGCCGACACCATGCGGGTGCGGCGCTTCGACGAGCCCGGCGACATCGACTTCACCTGCTCCGATCCGGAGCTGGAGACCGACGACAACCTGGTGGTGCGGGCCTACCGGGCTTACGGCGCGGCCACAGGCTACAGCCCCCGCCTCGAAGTCGTCCTGACCAAGCACATCCCCCACGGGGCCGGCCTTGGCGGCGGGTCTTCGGACGCGGCCGCCCTGCTGCGCTATGTCAACGACCGGGCCGGCCCGGCCGCCCTGGCCGCCTCCGACCTGGCCAGCCTAGCCCTGACGCTTGGCGCGGACGTGCCGTTTTTCCTTTTGGGCGGACCGGCCCGGGCCTCGGGCGTCGGCGAGGCGCTCATCCCGGCGGACCCGGGATTGGCCGGCTGGTGCGCCGTGGTGGTGTGCTCGACCACCCGCGTCAAGACGGCCTGGGCCTACGCCGCGTTGGACGCTTCCCGGGCTTTTCCGGAGAAAGCCGGATCTTCTCTCTTGACAACGGTTTTTGACGCCAATAAAAGGGCGTTTTGCGTGACCGGTGCGCCCATGCGAAACGATTTTGAATCCGTCGTCTTCGCCGCCCACCCCGAACTGGGGCGGGTCAAGGAGCGCCTGCTGGCCCTGGGGGCGGCGGGCGCGCTTCTTTCGGGTACCGGTTCGGCCGTGTTCGGACTCTTCCGGCAGCGCCAGACCGCCAGTCTGGCCTTGGCGGTCCTGTCGGGAAGCGGCCCGCGCGCCTACCTCGCGCCGCTGTGACGGCGTGAAACGGGCCGAGTTTTTTTCGAGTGTCCGCTCGCGCGGACCGGCATGCTGGGGCGTCGCCAAGTTGGTAAGGCACGGGGTTTTGGTCCCCGCATTCGAGGGTTCGAGTCCTTCCGCCCCAGCCAATTTTTCCGAGTCAAACGGTCCGTCGGCGACAACGGGCCATCACCATATCCGAGGATGGGCATGGCGCAAGGCGATCTCAAAATCCTGACCGGCACTTCCAATCCCGGACTGGCCGAGGCCATCTGCGATCACCTGGGCTGCACCCTGCTGCCGGCCAAAGTCGGCACGTTCAGCGACGGGGAAATCCGCATCGAGGTCGGGGCCAACGTGCGCGGCTCGGATATCTTCGTGGTCCAGTCCACGTCCTATCCGGTCAATTACAATCTCATGGAACTGTGCCTGATGCTCGACGCCTTAAAGCGCGCCAGCGCCCGGCGGGTCACGGCGGTGGTGCCCTACTACGGCTACGCCCGCCAGGACCGCAAGGTGGCTCCCCGGGCCCCCATCAGCGCCAAGCTCGTGGCCGATTTCCTCACCGTGGCCGGCATGAACCGCCTGCTCACCATCGACCTGCACGCCGGCCAGATCCAGGGCTTTTTCAACCTGCCCGTGGACAACCTGTTCGCCGCGCCCATCATGGCCGAATATTTCAAGGATTTTTCCGGGCCCGACCTGTGCGTGGTCTCCCCGGACGCCGGCGGCGTGGAACGCGCCCGGGCCTTTGCCAAGCGCCTGGGAGCGAGCCTGGCCATCATCGACAAGCGCCGCGACGCCCCCAACCAGGCCCAGGCCATGCACGTCATCGGCGACGTCAAGGGCAAGCTGTGCGTGGTGCTCGACGACATGATGGATACGGCCGGCACCATGTGCCAGGCCGGCGTGGTGCTGCTCGACAACGGCGCCCGCGAAGTCATGGCCGCCGCCACCCACCCGGTGCTGTCCGGTCCGGCCATCGAGCGCCTGGAGAATTCGCCGTTTACCCAGATCGTGACCACCAACACGATTCCCTTAAACGACAAAGCCAAGGCCTGCGCCAAGATCAAGGTTCTGTCCATCGCCGGACTGCTGGCCAAGGCCATCCATAATATCCACACCGAATCGTCGGTGAGCGTGCTGTTTACCTAGTGACGGGCGACGCACGGCCAGACTCGAAAAACATGTTTCGCCCCAGGGCGCAAAGGAGATACCCGATATGAGTGAGACCCTTTCCCTCGCCGTCAAGACCCGCGCGGGCCTCGGCAAAGGAGCCTGCCGGAAACTGCGCGCCGACGATATGGTTCCCGGCGTGTACTACGACGCCAAGGGCGTCAACATTCCGGTCATGGTGGAGCATCTGCCCCTGCAAAAGCTCTATTCCAAGACACTCTCGGCCCACGTTTTCGATCTGCTGATCAGCTCCGACGCCGGCCAGGAGACCAAACCCTCCCTGGTCTGGAAGGTTCTGCACCACCCGACCAAGCCGCGCATCACCCACGTCGATTTCTACGGCGTGGACCTGACCAAGGAAATCGAGGTCCATGTGCCGGTGGAAGTGGTGGGCAAGTCCAAGGGCCAGGTCAAGGGCGGCACCCTGGAGATCTACCGCGAGACCATCGAGATCGTCTGTCTCCCCCTGGCCATCCCTGACAAGATCGTCATCAACATCGCCGACCTGGACCTGCACGAGACCATCCAGATCGCCGACGTTGTCCTGCCCGAAGGCGTCAAGGCCGTCTACGACAGCAACTTCGCCGTGCTCGGCGTCGTCACCACCGCGGCCGAAGAATCCCCGGCCGAAGGCGCCTAGGCGGCTGACCGATTCGTTTTCGCGTGTTGCGGGCGGGGTGCGTTTCCGGCGCGCCTCGCCCATTTTTCCGCGCAAACGTTTCCGCGCCGCACCAGCTCATGGCTGTTTCCGCCCTCATCGTTGGCCTGGGCAATCCCGGACCGCGCTACGCCGCCACCCGGCACAATTTCGGCTTCATGGTCCTGGACGCGCTCATTGACCGCGCCCGGGAACTGGGCGGCGCGCCCAAGGCCGCGCTCTCCGGCCGCAAGGATCTGGAAGCCACCGTCGTGTCGCTGCCGGTGCTGCCCGGCGGGGCTTTTGCCCAGTTCGCCTGCATAAAGCCCATGACATTCATGAATTTAAGCGGCCGAGCCGTGCGCGCCGCTTTGGATTTCTACAAGCTCCCCGCAACCGACGTCCTGGTGGTCCATGACGAGCTGGACCTGCCGCTCGGGCGCATGCGCGTAAAGCGCGGCGGCGGCAACGCCGGCCATAACGGCCTCAAGTCCATTACCCAGGATCTCGGCAGCCCGGATTTCGTCCGGCTTCGCCTGGGCATCGGCCGCCCCGAGCCCGGACGCGACGTGGCCGGGTATGTCCTGGAGCCCTTTGGCCGCGACGAGACGCCCCTCGTGCGCCGGGTCGTGCCGGCGGCCGTGGAGGGCGTCCTGACCTTTTTCGAAGACGGGCTGGACGTGGCCCAACGCCGGGTCGGCGGATTCGACGCCGCCGGCGGTTAAGCCCGCGTCCCGCCCTCCTGGGCCCGTCCCGGGCCGCCCCAACGCCACCGCGTCGGTCTTTGCCGGAATACATGGACACAACCGGCCAAGTACGATATTTTGATTTCAAGACGGCAGGCGTGCATTGGTTTCCTGTACGCGTTATCCCGCAAGGAGTCGCCCGGTGTTTTCCGAGGATCAACTCGTCGTTTATCCCGCCCAGGGCGTTGGCAAGGTCGAACGCATAGAAACCCAGGTTATTGGTGGGGCTTCGGCTGCTTTTTTCATCGTTCGGATCTTAAGCAACAACGTCACGCTCATGGTGCCGGTGAAAAACGCCGCCAACGTCGGCCTGCGCGCCCTGTGCACGGCCGAGGAAGGCGCGGCCATCATCGAATCCCTCAAGGACCGCTCCGACTTCACCGGCTACACCGGCCAGAACTGGAACCGGCGGTATCGGGAATATTCCGAAAAACTCAAAAGCGGCGACCTCTCCGACGTGGCCTACGTGCTCAAGGAGCTGCTGCTCATTGGCCAGAACAAGGAATTGTCCTTTGGCGAACGCCGGCTGCTCGAACAGGCCACCAGCCTGCTCACCCTGGAGCTGGCCCTGGCGCTTGGCAAGGAACAGCAGGACATCAAGGACGTCATCAACGAAATCTTCGCCGACGTGCTCCAACCCAAACCCGAAGAATAACACCGCGCTCCCGGGTCGTTGCGGTATCGGACGCGCACGCGCCCTTGACAGACCCGGGAAAAAGTATATGGATCGTACGAGGCCGTTGCCGGTCTATCCTCCACTACCCCTGGTCCCCGTAAATGAGCGAGTTACCCGCCGCATCTGTCAAGTACGGCCGTAACGAACGCACGCTGCATCGGGATTTCACACACTATCAATCATTGCGCATGTCTGCGCCGGGCTATTTCTGTGAGCAACGCACCTAAACGCCGTGGGCGTACTCCTCAGCCGCCTTCGCCCCCCCAAGGCCCAGTGCTTTCCGATCCCATCGAAAGCGACGACATCTTGCAACCTTCGACCGTCAAGTCCAGTCTCCTGGAGGGGAACTCCATGAACCTCTCCGAGCTCAAGCTGAAAAGCATGCCGGAGCTCATGGACCTGGCCGTCCAATACAACGTCGAGAATCCCAACGGCATGCGCAAGCAGGAGCTGATCTTTGCCCTGCTGCAAAGCTGCGCCTCCCAGAACGGGGCCATTTTCGGCGAGGGTGTTCTGGAGATCCTGCCCGACGGGTTCGGCTTTTTGCGCTCGCCCATGTACAGCTACATGCCGGGGCCCGACGACATCTACATCTCCCCCTCCCAGATCCGCCGCTTCGGCCTACGCAAGGGCGACGTGATCTCCGGCCAGATCCGGCCGCCCAAGGAAGGGGAACGCTATTTCGCCCTGCTGCGGGTGGGCGAAATCGGGTTCGCCCCGCCGGAAGCCTCGCGCAATCTGGTGCTGTTCGACAACCTGACGCCGCTGTATCCCGACAAGCGCTTCGTCATGGAAAACGGCGCCGACAACTTCTCCTCCCGCGTCATCGACCTCCTCGCCCCCATCGGTCACGGCCAGCGCGGCATCATCGTCGCCCCGCCCCGCACCGGCAAGACCATGCTGCTCCAGACCATCGCCAACTCCATCAGCGCCAACCGCCCCGACGTCTTCCTCATCGTGCTTTTAATCGACGAGCGCCCCGAGGAAGTCACGGACATGGAGCGCACGGTCAAGGCCGAGGTCGTTTCCTCCACCTTCGACGAGCCGCCCCAGCGCCATGTCCAGGTGGCCGAGATGGTCATCGAGAAGGCCAAGCGCCTGGTCGAACGCAAGATCGACGTGGTCATCCTGCTCGACTCCATCACCCGGCTCGGGCGCGCCTACAACGCCGTCACCCCCTCGTCCGGGCGCGTGCTCTCCGGCGGCCTCGACGCCAATGCCCTGCAGCGGCCCAAGCGCTTTTTCGGCGCGGCCCGCAACATCGAAGGCGGCGGGTCGCTGACCATCATCTCCACGGCGCTCATCGACACCGGCTCCCGCATGGACGAAGTCATCTTCGAAGAGTTCAAGGGCACCGGCAACATGGAAATCTACCTGGACCGCCATCTGGCCGAAAAGCGCGTCTTCCCGGCCATCGACATCAACCGGTCCGGCACCCGCAAGGAAGAACTGCTGCTCGACCCCGACGTGCTCAACCGCGTCTGGATCCTGCGCAAGCTCTTGGCCCCCATGAGCCCCATCGACTCCATGGAGTTTTTGCTCGGCAAGATGCGCGGCACCAAAAGCAACCGCGAGTTCCTCGACCTGATGAACCGTTAGGACGGCACAGGGCGCCAGCCTGTGTTCACCAGGGTTCTCCCCGGCCCTTCCTGCCCCGGCGGCGGATCGGGACCAGATGCCAGCGCGTCCGGTCACGGCCCGCTCCCGGGGCAGGGTCGTTTCCGGCCCGGCGACCGCACCTCTAGCAATCGTGTACCCGCGTTGCGCCCCCCCGGGCCGGTCGCGTCTCCCCGCTTTTCATCCCCAGCGGATCGGCGTATAGGCGGACCATGAACGTCCGAAGCTTGCGTCACCGACCGGGCGTGTCCCGGCGACTGGCGGCGGCCGCGGCCGCCCTTTGGCTGGTGGTGTCCCTGGTGCTCGCTCCACCTGCCCAGGCCTCGTTTTTCTCCTTCGATCTCAAGGACGAACGGGAGCTTGGCGAAAAATTCAACACGCTCATCCGCTCCCGCATGCCGCTGATCGAGGACACCGAGATCAACGACTACGTCACCGGCGTGGTGGAGCGCATCGTCAAGTCCATGCCGCCCCAGCCCTTTCCCTTCAATGTGGCCATCGTCAACAACAACGCGGTCAACGCCTTTGCCGGCCCGGCCGGCTACGTCTTTGTCTTCACGGGCCTGGTCCTGCAGATGGAGCATGAGTCCGAGCTGGCCGGCGTTTTGGCCCACGAACTGGCCCACGTCAGCCAGCGCCACATCGCCAAGCGCGTGGGCGAGATGAAGGCGCTCTCCATCGGCCAGCTCGTCGGCGTCCTGGCCGGCGTGGTGCTCGGCCAGGCCACGGGCAACAAGGATCTCGGCAGCATGGTGGCCATCGGCTCCCAGGCCGCCACGGCCCATGCCTACCTCAAGTATTCCCGCGACGACGAACGCGAGGCCGATCAGGTGGGCATGAACTACTTGGTCGGCGCCGGCTATCCGCCCCGGGGGTTGGTCGAGGCCTTCGAAACCATGCGCAAGCTCAAGTTCATGCAGGGCGGCGGCGTCGTCCCCACCTATCTCTCCACCCACCCGGGCCTGGAAGAGCGCATGGGCTACTTGAAAGACCGCGTAAAGCTCCTGCCCAAGGACATCCAGGACCGCAAGGACCAGGACGCGGCCTTCAAGCGGGCCCAGGTGCTGGTGCGCGCCCGCTACACCGACCCCCAAAACGCCGTGGCCTACTTCCGCAAGATCGGCGAGGCCAAGATGACCTGCCTGGACAGACTCGGCCTGGCCATCGCCCTGTCCCGCTCCCTGGAGGACGTGAGCCAAGCCAAGGCGGCCTTTGAAGCGGCCCTGGCCTGCGGCCCCGCCGACCCGCTGGTGCTGCGCGAGTCCGGCCGCTATTTTCTCAAGGTGCGCGATTTCGCCCGGGCCAAGACCCTGCTCGAGGCGGCCCTGCGGCAAAACCCGACCGACATCGACGCCAATTTCGAGTACGGCCGCATGCTGGCCCAGGAAGGCAACCCCAAGGCCGCCGTCAGCTACCTGGAGAAGGTGCGTCTGCGGGTGCCGGAAAACGGCGAAATCCGGGCCATCTACGGCCAGATCCTGGGCCAGGCCGGCGACGTGTTCCACGCCTACCTCAACCTGACCTACGCCGCCGTGTACGAGAACAACCCGCTGCAAGTGAAATTCCAGCTGGAAAAGACCAAGGCCGCGGCCAAGACCGACGAAGACCGCCGCGAGCTGGCCAAGCTGGAGGCCGCCATCGAGAAGCGTTCGGAATTCTGGAAGAAGAAGATGATCGAGTAAGCGACGCGGGGCGCGGGCTCCGCTCCG
>JBKICS010000238.1:0-4587 GCA_046567015.1 Acidobacteriota bacterium
GGTATGCCTGCGACACGGAGACGGCCGTGAGCTTCATCTGCTCCTGAGTGGTCAGCCACTCCGGAACGAAAATGGGGAGCGTTTGGGCTGGGTCGCGACCATGACCGACATCACCGAACGCAAAAAAATGGAAAAGGAGCTTCTCCGCCGCGAGGCCGTGCTGAATTCCACCCTGAACTCCATCGTCGAAGGCCTCATTGTTTTTGGTCCGGATGGTACTATCCTGCGCATGAATCCATTTGCCCAGAGGGTGTTCGGGTACACGCCCGAGGGCATGGCTCTTGCCCCCGAGAAGTGGCTCGCCCAGGTGGGCATCACCACCGAGGAGGGGGTGGCCAAGACGCTTGACGATCTGCCCGGTTTCAAGGCGCTCGGAGGCGAAACGGTCATGGGCGAAGTGCTGGGCATCAGCCGTCCGGGCGAAGCTCAAACCTGGGCCGCGATAAACGCCGCACCCATCCGTGACGAGGCGGACGACGTCATTGGATCCATCGTGACTTTCCAGGACATCACCGAAAGCAAGCACATCAAGGAGGAGCTCTCGCAGGCCAAGGAGGAGGCTGACAAGGCCAACCAGGCCAAAAGCGAATTCCTGGCAAACATGAGCCACGAGATCCGCACCCCCATGAACGGCGTGCTGGGCATGACCGACTTGGCCCTCACGGAGGACAACCCGATACGCGTCCGGGAGTATCTGCAAATCGTCAAGCAGTCCGGCGAGGCTCTTCTGGAGATCATCAACGACATACTGGACCTCTCCAAGATCGAGTCGGGAACGGTCGTCCTGGAGAGTGCGCCGTTCGCGCTTCGAGAGATTCTGGAATCGACACTGAGCCCGTTCCTGGCCCTCGTCCAAAGCAAAAAGTTGATACTCCACAAACAGATCGGACTCGATGTGCCCGAGCATCTTATCGGAGATCAGGGCCGTCTCAGACAGGTACTGATAAACCTCATCGGCAACGCCATAAAGTTCACGAAGCAAGGCGAGATATCGCTGTCCGTGGACCTGGACGGTCGACCTGTCCGGAATTCGGTGCGCCTTCTGTTCACGATCCGGGACAGCGGCATAGGTATCGCCAAAAACCGGCTTGAGGAAATATTCGAGGCCTTCAGCCAAGCCGGGCTCTCCAGCCATGCCAAGTATGGCGGCACGGGTCTTGGACTATCCATCTCCAAAAACCTGGTCCAGCTCATGGACGGCCAGATTTGGGCAGAAAGCGAGGTCGGCCAGGGTTCGACCTTCTTCTTTACGGCCGCGTTCGGCTTGGCCAAGGAGCAGAGCCGCTCCGAACCCTCCGCCCAGCCGGAGGTCGAACCACCCTTCGGCTCATTGCGCATCCTTCTGGCCGAGGACAACATGATCAACCAACTATATGCGATGGAACTATTGAAACAGCGAGGCCATCAAGTAGAGCTCGCGAAGAATGGGTATGAGGCCATTGAGAAGCTCAAGGTTGGGAACTTCGATCTGGTGTTCATGGACGTGAGGATGCCGGACATGGACGGGACAGAAGCGGTCAAGGCTATCCGGAGCGGTGGGGCTGGACAGGATAAGGTCAATATCCCGGTGGTGGCCCTAACGGCCTACGCCCTCAAGGGTGACCGGGATCGATTCATGGCAGACGGCATGGATGATTACCTGTCCAAGCCCATCGACCTGCAGGAACTGGATCGGGTGATGGTGGAAATTCTGGCCAAGCGGGATGGGAAAAAAGCGTCCTAGGCGCAGGCGCTCGCTTGGAGTCTTGTGGAAAAAATTTGAGTTTTCCGTGACCAAGGACCACCCCTGACCGAGTGCGCGTAAGACTGACAACAGGGCAATCGGCCGCCCTCCTTAGCGAGACAAAAAACCTCTCAAACTGAAATCAGCAATTTCCCCTCGTCGCATGGCCGTGGCTAGGGCGAAACGCACTATGGCCGAAAATTCGAAATCGCATTCTGCGAGCAGTCGCTCTTCCTCCCCTGGATCAAGCCGCCGCTCGCGCCCCCCAGGCAGGCTAGGCTTGTCCACCAGTTTCACGGGATTGTCCAAGGCGACCATTCCCCAGTTGCGACGGCAAATTTCGAAGACCTTTGAAATCGTATTCAGGTCATGGAGGACTGTTTGAGCTCCAACGCCCTCGGCTTGGCGCTCGCGGATAAAATCGGCAATATCTTTCCCCCGAATCGCTGCCAACGGCCTTGCCGCAAAGGGTCTGGCCGCTATCGCTTCGGCTCGTTTTTGAATTTTATAGGCCGTCGCCAGTTCGGGTACCCGCTCCTGGACGTATCGGGTGATGGCTTCGGCCAGGGTTACTTTTTCAGCTTCTCGGGCAACAGGCAGGTAAGCAGCTGACCCGCGATCAATGTCCGACTCGACACCCTTTGCCCACCGCTCAGCATCCTATAGCGTGTCGAAAGTCCGACTCACGACAGGATGGCCTTTCTTTTGAATCCGAACGTTCCAGGTCGATCAGTGCGTGCTGAAAGTAGCCATAACTGCCCCCAAATACCCACGATTGGACACCTTTCGACACCCACCAGTAGACCAAAATCAGACCAAATCGCAAGACAGACCACAAAAAAAGGGCCTAGATTTGATCTAAGCCCTTGAAATTCTTGGCGCGCCCACAGGGATTCGAACCCCGGGCCGTCTGCTTAGAAGGCAGATGCTCTATCCGACTGAGCTATGGGCGCGCGGCCAGAAACCTAAACAAGCCGCCCCTTCCGGTCAAGGCCGCCCTTGACGAAACCAGGCTCCCGGCTCAAACTGCCTACTCCCCGGACATTGCCCCCCACAAGGAGAGCGGCATGAAGTTGCGCGTGCTTGGATGTTCCGGCTCGGATCTGCCGGGCCACAACCTCACCTCGTTTTGCATCGACGACACCATCTTGCTCGACGCCGGCTCCGTCACCTCCTCCCTCGATCTGGCCGCCCAAGCCAAGCTCGAGCATATTTTCGTCACCCACAGCCACCTCGACCATATCAAGGACATCCTGTTTCTGGCCGACAACCTCATCGAGTTCTTCACCGCCGGCAGCCGGCCGCCGGTTGCCATCCACGGGCTGCCCGAAGTCCTCGACGCCATCGCCACCCATCTTTTAAACGATACCATCTGGCCCGATTTCACCGTCATCCCGGCCGAATCGCCGGTCCTGACCTACGCCCCCATGACCCCGGGCGTGCCCGTGACCGTCGGCGACGTCACCGTGGCCGCCTATCCGGTCAACCACGCCAAGGCCGCCTCGGGCTATGTCCTGTGGCAGGACGGCGGAGCCAGGAATCTGGCCTACACCGGCGACACCGGCCCCTGCGACAACTTCTGGCGGGCCATGGACGACCTGCCCTTTCCCCTGTCCAACCTCGTCACCGAAGCCTCCTTCCCCTCGGACATGGCCGCCCTGGCCGCCGCTTCCAAGCATCTGACGCCTCGGCTGCTGCGCGAGGAGCTCAACAAGCTGCGCGCCCGGCCCGACATTTTCATCTATCATATGAAGGCTCCGTTCGCCGTTCAGATCGAACGCGAACTGGAGCGGGAACTGGCCGGCTACACCTACCGGCTGCTCAGGGAACATGACGTCATCACCATCTGATTTTCCGGATTTTGCCGCCTTTTCGGCCTACCTCGACAGCCTTGGCCTCTTTCACATGGAGCTTGGCCCGGGGCGGATGCACGCCGCCCTGGCCGGCCTGCGCCTGCGCAGCCTGCCGCACTTGGCCGTCCAGACCGTGGGCACCAACGGCAAGGGCTCGACCTCGGCCCTGCTCGCCGCCTTGCTGGCCGCCCACGGCCTGCCCACGGGCCTCTTTCTCTCGCCGCATTTCGTCAGCGTGCGCGAGCGCATCCTGCTCGGTGGCCGGCAGCTCCCCGAAGAAGACTGGACCGAAGCGGCGGGCGCCGTCCTGGCCGCCACGGCCCCGGCGGGCGACGCCGGCCGGCTGACCTATTTCGAGCTTTTAACCGCCATGGCCGCCGTGCTGTTCACCAGCCACGGCGCCGAGGCCGCCGTCTACGAGGCCGGTCTCGGCGGGGCCGGCGACGCCACCACGGCGCTCCCCCGCGATCTCGTCCTTTTTACCCCCATTGGCCTGGACCACGCCGCCGTCATCGGCCCGACGCTTGCCGACATCGCCCGGGACAAAGCCGGGGCCATGACGCCGGGCGGCGTGGCCATTACCGGCCCCCAGCCGGCCGAGGCCCTGGCCGAACTGCGCCGCCACGCCCAGGTGGTCGGGGCGCGCTTGTACGAGGTCGCCGAGCTGGCCGGCTACGACCCCAAGACCCGCCAAGTCGTGCTCCTTGCGCCGCGTCGCCTGGAAATTCCCGACGCCAGGCTGCGGCTGGCCGGGCCGCATCAGGCCCAAAACGCCGCCCTGGCCCTGGCCGGATTTGCCCTGTGCGCCGACCGGCTCGGGCTCGTCCCCGACCCCGAGGCCGTACGCCGCGCCCTGGCCGAGACGTTTCTGCCCGGCCGGCTCCATCTCCTGCGCCTGCCGGGGATGGTCCCGGGGCTGCTCCTCGACTGCGCCCACAACCTGCCGGCGCTGACTGCCCTGGAAACGGCCCTGGCCGCCCTGCGCATCGCCCCTGCGGCCCTGATCTTCAC
>JBKICS010000239.1:0-29318 GCA_046567015.1 Acidobacteriota bacterium
CGCCAGCCGTGAAGCGGGCGGGTTCGCTCGGACAACGTACTAGAAGTTGAACACCTCGTCGATTTCGGCATCCGTGAAATCCCAGGTCACGTCGTGCGGGGCGCACTTTTCCTCGAAGAATTCCGGCAGCCGGTCGTGGGCGTTGGTGAAGCCGGCCTTCTCGTTGAAGCCGCGTTCGGCCTTGAGGATGGTCTTGCCAAGGGCGACGACGTCGTCGCCGGTCAGGGCGAGATTGTAGCGGGCATTGATCATCTCGACCAGGGCGTTGAAGCCGTCGGCGATGTCCAGGATGGCGAAGGCGACGAACAGGCACATGCCGGTGCTGTCGACTGCGGCGGTGGCGATCTGCAGGTTGCGGGACAGTTCCACCTGGCCAGCCTTGCCCAGCGGATCGACGAAGCCGCCGACCTTGAGGATGTTGGTGGCGACGGCGTAACCGGCGGTGTGGTCAGCGCCCATGGGGGTGGTGGCGTAGGTCAGGCCGACGCCCTTGACCGCGCGCGGATCGTAGGCCGGGATCGCCTGGTTTTTCACCGTGGGCACGCGGCTCAGGCCATACATCTGTCCCAGGGCGCCGGCGCCGCTGCCGACGATGCGGCCAAGCGGGGTGCCTTTGCGGATTTCCTGGATCAGTTCCAGCATCGCCGTGGGGTCGCCCCAGGGGATGATGCCGGCTTCCATGGCCACGGCCACGGTGACGGAGACTTCGATGGAATCCACGCCGACGTCGTCGAACTCACGGTCGGCGTAGGCGATGGCGTCCAGGTCGTCCACGCAGGCGTTGGCGCCCAGAGCCCAGATGGTCTCGTACTCGAAACCGCTGGTGAGGTACTTCTCGTCCTTGTCGTTGTAGTGCTGGGAGCAGCGGATGATGCAGCCGGCATGGCAGCTGTGGCTGATCTTGCCTTTGCGGGCCTCGATGGTGGCGGCCATGGTCTCGCCGCCGATGTTGTTGGCCCATTCGTTGCGGCCGGTGCGGAAGTTCTTGGTGGGCAGGCCGCCGGCTTCGTTAAGGATGTTGACCAGGATGTTGGTGCCGTACTTGGGCAGGCCCTGGCCGGTGACCGGGTGGGTCTGCAGCGCGTTGGTGAAGCGCTTGGAAGCATCCTTGAACGCTTCGGGATTGGCGATGGGAACCGGGCCGGAGCCGGTCTCGTCGATGACGACGGCCTTGATCTTCTTGGAGCCCATGACCGCGCCCAGGCCGCCGCGGCCGGCGCTGCGGATGTTGCTCTGGGGGTCGGCGAACGAGATGTTGGCGGCGGTCAGGCGCATTTCACCGGCCGGTCCGATGATGGCCACGCCGACCTTGGGGCCGTACTTGGCCTGCAGGACCTTGATGGCTTCGTAGTTGCCCATGCCCACGATGTGTTCCGGGGCTTCGTCGATGGTCACGCCGTCCAAGGTCACCTTGACGACGTAGTACTTGTCCTCTTCGGGCAGGCCTTCGAACACGATGGCCTTGATGTCCATCTTGGACATCTTCTGGGCGAACGTGCCGCCGGTGTTGCTTTCCTTGATGCCGCCGGTGAGCGGGCTCTTGGCGCCGCAGGACAGCCGGCCGGAGTTGGCGGCGCTGGTGCCGGTCAGGTAGCCGGGAGCGAAAATGAGTTTGTTGTATTTGCCCAGCGGATGGCACGTCGGTTTCACCTCGTCGGCGACGAAGATGGAGGTGAGTCCACGCCCGGCCAGGCCGGCGTATTTTTCCGGGCATTCCTCGATTTTCACAGCCTTCGATCCCATGTCGACTCTGATGAACTTAGGCATACAAACCTCTGGTATTATTGTTTGATTTAGCCACGTAGGCCTTGCGGCCCGCCAAATGCCGTCCCAGGTTGTCGGAACCTGATCCTTCCGTTTTACCCCCCCAAGATTGACCGCTCCCCTGGAAGCTGTGACAACACGCTACGCAGGGTGTGGTCACGGCGCTGGCGGCTAGGCAGGCCAATACTGGGTCTCTCTTTAGGTTAAAATTAGCAAGTATTGCTCCAATTGAATTTTAGTTATTAAAATAAATATGTTATCCGTTTTCGCAGTGCTGGATTGGAGGTACAATCAGACCCGTCGTGTCCTCCGGCAGGCGACAACGCAGGCGACAAAGCACGCAGAGTCTTATGTTAGATTAAATATTGTAGCCAGTTGGGGCGGAGGAGGCGAAAGAACCCACCGCGCCCGGATATTGAGTCAAAATGCACCAGGCGTGACGTTTCGGATGCCGATGGATTGCAGCATGTTGGCAAGTTGTGCGCGCGGCCAGGGAAAAAGCCGCGCTGGGACGCCCCCAACGGTCTTTGCGCGCCCGACAAGGGGCGGGGATACGGGAGGGAAGGGAAGACGGAAGATGCCTGCGGCGGCCGGGGGCGACCATCCCCCGGCCTCCCCGACTGAAAGAAGATATAAAGGGATTTTGGGCGAGGGGACGGCAATTCGGTGGGGCGCGGATACAACCCGGCCGCAGCGACAGGTGCATCCCGGGGCTGTCCGCCTGACGGCGTCGCCCCGGCCCAGGTGAATCCCCGGCCTGTCCCAAGGCGCGGGTCATTTTGAAACGCCGCCGGCGTGGTTAGCCGCGCGCCCTGCCGACGCCCACCTGCAGCAGATCCTCGCCGGCAACCAGCTTGCCGGAAAAATTGCGTTGCGCCAGCCGCAGGCGCGAGACCGGTGTGTTGCCCGGAGCAATGTGGCTGAGCACCAGCGTCTTGACCCCGCACTGCTCGGCCACGCTCCCCACATCGGCCGTGCTCGTGTGCGCGGTGACGACATGGTGGTACAGCGGCCAGGCCGGATCCCCTTCCTTGACGTCCTTGAAGGTGGCCTTGATCCAGAAGTCGTCGATGACTTCGTGGACCAGGACATCGGCCCCCTTGGCCAGCCGTTGGAGATTGCCCCGGGTGTCCGGGCCGGTGTCGCCCGAAATGACCACCGAACCGTCCTCGGTGTCGAACCGAAAGGCGAAGGCGGGATAGACCTCGTAGTGGTCGACCAGAATGGCCGTGACCCGCACGCGGTCGTCTTGGTAGATCTCGAAAGGCTCCATGGTCGGGCAGGTGTCGGCCGGGGTCCAGGGCCGGCTCGGATCGGGAAGGACGAAGGAGCCTGGCCAGGGCAGGGTCACCGGGTCGCCAATCTCCCGCACGTCGATGATCTTGGGAATATCCGGGTAGCCCTCGTCCTGGGCGCAGTCGTTAAAGGTCTGGGCGAAGGCCTGCAGGATCAGCTCCGTCATCAGCCTGGTGCCCGGGGTCGGGGTGAGGCGGGGCGGATCGGAGCCTTGCGACTGGATGACCGTGCCCGCGTAGCCGGAGCGGTTGTCGTCGAGCCGGCCCCGGTCGCCGGGGCCGATGATGCGAAGCGGCTGCTTGGACCCGTAGCCGGCCCGGGCTCCGATTTCCAGGAAGGTGGGATAGTCGCCCAGATGGTCCATGTGCAGGTGGGTGAAAAAGACCGCGCGCACGTCGGTCAGAAACGAGGTCAACTCCAGTTGCGTCTTCTGGCCGTCGATGGTGATGAAGTGGCCGGGATTGAAGGCCTGGGCCAGCCGGGCGCAAGCGCCGAATCCCAGGTCGATGATGTAGATGGCATCGCCGACGACCAATGCTTGCGAGGCGCTGGCCCGGTTGGCATAGGGCCACCAGGTCATGCCGCCCGTAGTACCCAGAAGGACCAGCCGGGTATTGCAGGCAGCTGCGTCGCCTGTGCCGGTAAGGCCGCGCGCCGTGGTCCGAAGTCGCGGACGCGCGCGGCCCGGTCGGACCGCCGAGACATCCGTTGTTCCTGCGCCTTGCAGGCGTAAGCGGCGCGAAATTTTCGCGACAGGTGCTGTTTTCGGCGGCATGGCATCCCTCCATGGTTCGGGAGGCGATTGATGCAAACGGCCAGGCGCATACCCGGGGCGTACGATTTTACTCCTATAGTTTCCAGGCGAAAACAGCAACAGCCTGCGCGGCAAAAGCGAAAGGCCGGAGGCCCGACGGCGGCATTGCCCGCGGGCCTGTCAGGGGGCAGCGGCCGGCCCTTTGGCGGCCAGCCAGACCGTATGGCCGCCGCAGTCCGGATCCTCGACGACATGGCGCAGGACGCGAAAACCGTGGCGCGCCAGAAGTGCCCGGTATTCCCGGGGGGCGAGGCTAAAGTGGTCAAAGGACACGCCGTTCATGACCCCGACCGCCTCGCCGGGCCCGGGGCCGGTGGTGAACAGGAGACGGCCGCCCGGCGCGGCATGGGCCGCGAAAACGGCGAACATGGCCCGTTGGTCGGCCTGGGGCAGATGAAAAAAACTGTCCCAGGCCAGGATCGCGCCGAAGGTCCGCCCCAGGAACAACCCGCGCATGTCCCGGCATATCCAGGTCATGTCCGGGAACCGCTGCCGACAGCGCGCGATCATGCCCGGCGCGCCGTCGACGCCCACGACCGGGTGTCCGGCCCGGATGCAGCCCCCGGCCAGGGGTTCGCCCGTGCCGCAGCCGAGATCGAGGACCGCCGCGCCCGGCGAGAGATCGGCCAGCACCGCCGTCAGGTAGGCCTGTTCCATGGGCGGGTCGCCGGCAAAGCGGTTGGCCGCGAACCAGTCGGCTATGGCTTCGTAGCGCTCGCAGATGCCTGGTTGCGGGCTGTCCGGGCCGTCGCGGCCAGGGGTGGGAGCAGGGGAGGCGGAGCGGGACATGGCGGTTGATCTCTCTACCCGGCATACAGGAGCAGCACCAGCAGCTGGCCGGTGACGATGCGCAGGATCATGGCCAGCGGGTAGACCGTGGCGTAGACCGAGGCCGGGGCGTCGCCGCCGAGCATCTGAGAGGCGAAGGCCAAAGCCGGTGGGTCGGTCATGGACCCGGCGAGCAAGCCGCAGGTCGAGGCGTAGTTGCAGCGCAGAAAAATCCGGCCAACAAGGCCGGCCGTCAACAGCGGCAGGAAGGTGACGGCGGCCCCGGCCGCGAACCAGATGAGCCCCTGACTCGAGGTCAGGGTGGCCACGAACCGGCTGCCGGCGGCCAGGCCCACGCAGGACAGAAACAGGCAGATGCCGATTTCGCGCAAGAGCAGGTTGGCGCTCTGGGGCAGATACCAGACCAACCCGCCGAAATGGTGCAGCCGCGAGAGCAGGATGGAGACGAGCAGCGGGCCGCCGGCCACCCCCAGACGTACCCCGGTCGGCAAGCCCGGGACCGGCAGGGGTATGCTGCCAAGTACCGTGCCGAGCAGGATGCCGATAAAAACCGGGAGGATGTGGGGCTTGGCCAGATCCCGGACGCTGTTGCCGAGCAGGCCCTCGGCCCAGAGAAGGGCCTCGGTCGTGCCCACGCAGCGCACCCGGTCGCCCCAGTGCAGCGGCACGTCGGGGCCCGGGGAAAATTCCGTTCCCGCCCGGATGATGCGGGTGACGGCTACTTCGTGTCCCGGGCCAAGGCCGAGCTGGGTCACGGTGCGGCCGACGGCGGCCGGGCGGGTGACGATGAGCCGGCGCACCTCCAGGGGGCCGGGCAGGGCCGGCAGGTCGGCTGTGCTTGCCCGGCCCAGGCGCCGGGTCAGGGCAGAAAGGGCCTCGGCCCGGCCGACCAGATGGACGAGCATGCCCGGGGCGAGCACGGTGTCCGCGCCGGCCACCCGCACCATGCCCGCATCCATGACGCGCGAGGCCACCGCGCCGCCGTCGGCGATTTCCGGCAGCCCGGCCAGGGCCAGGCCGGCGGCCCCGGGCGCGGTTACCTCGATGGTGGCGGCGACCAGGGGCGGGGCGTGGCTTTTGAGCTGCGCCTCGAGTTGCCGGGCCTCCTCGGCCGGGTTGATGCCGAAGATGCGGCGCAGGGCGAGCATGGTCAGGATGATGCCGAAGATGCCGAAGGGATAGGCCACGGCATAGCCGAGGCCGGCCTGGCCGATGCTGGCCTCGGCCAGGGCCGGGGCGGTTTCGCGAAAGGCCTGGGAGGCGGCGGCCAGGGACGGGGTGTTGGTGACGGCGCCGCTGTAGATCCCGACGGCCGCCGGCAGGGGGAGCAGGCCGGCCAGATGGAAGACGGCGGCCAGTCCCGCGCCCAGGACCACGATCAGCGCCGCCATGGCGTTGAGCCGCAGTCCCCGGCGGCGCAGCGAATCCACGAACCCCGGCCCGACCTGCATGCCGATGGCGTAGACAAAAAGGATCAGCCCGAATTCCCGGACGAATTCCAGGACGTGATGATCGAGGGTCAAGCCGAAATGGCCGGCGGCCAGGCCACTAAAAAGCACCCCGCCCACGCCCAGGCGCACGCCGGCAACGGGAATGCGGCCCAGGGCCAGGCCCGTTGCGGCCACCAGCCCCAGGATGACCACGGCCGTCTGCGGCGAAGATGCGAAAAAGAGCTGTGAGAAAAAGGCCATGGTGCGCTCCAGACCCGTTGCGAGGATGGCGAAAAGGGGACAAGCCGGTCCTGCTGGCCTGTCCGGCACTTGACAGCGCTGGCCGGGCCGGGCATCCGGCCGTACCGGCGCGTGCCGGGCCGGGGGCAAGAGTGCGGAGCAACGCCTCGGCCGTCAAGTCCGACAACGCCTTCCCCCCCTTGCCATTCCTGCTTCGCGCCACCATAATGTCACCAACGCTTCGGCGCATGTGCCTGCCGGAGATGTTCCCAAGGAGAGACCATGCCCTTCGATGCCGCCCGCGCCGCCAAGCTGTTGGACAAGAAACTGGACGCCTTGTCGCAAAAAACCGTTCTGCCGGCCTCCATGCTGGCCCTGGTGGCCGCCACGGCCAGAGCCCAGCTTGCGGCCAGGGCGTTGGAAACGGTGGATATCCAGCCCGGGATGCTCGAAGAGGTCGAACGCAACCTGCGCGGCGCACCCATGCTGGCCCGGGACGCCTTTCCGGTGGATATGGCCCGGATGGAGGCCCTCTTTGACGCGTTGTCCGGCTTTGTCCGCGCCAACGAAGCGCATCTGGCCGAGGCCATGGACGTCATCGCCGCCGACCGCCAAAGCGGCGACCTCGACCTGGCCAAGGCCGTGCGGCAGTATCTGGCCGGCGACGACGCCTTTTTCGCGGCCTTTGGCCAGCGCACCCCGAGCGCCCCGCGCCTGCTCAATTTCCTCGTCCAGGCCGCCCTGGCCCCGCGCCTCAATGCCGTGGGCGAAGCCGCCCACGCCCATTTCCCGGCCGAGCGCACCTGGGTGTTCGGCCACTGCCCGGTGTGCGCGAGCCCCCCGCTCATGGCCCGGCTGGTCGGCAAGGAAGGGGCCAGACACCTGACCTGCTCCTTTTGCCAGCTTGAATACCGGGCCAAACGGCTCATGTGCCCGTACTGCGGCGAGGAAGACACCAAGAAGCTCGAAGTGTTTTCCGCCGCCGAGGAACCAGGCTACTTCGTGCACGTTTGTCACACCTGCCAATGCTACATCAAAACCGCCGATTTCCGGGAGTTCGACCGGGTGAGCGTTCCGGTCCTGGACGACCTGGAATCGCTGACCCTGGACATGGCCGCCCGGGGCCAGGGGTATAACCGTCCGGTGCTGTCCGCCTGGGGGTTTTGATGCAACTTCCGCCGCTGACCCGGTCCGTGTCCTGCCGCCGCTACCGCGACGGCCGTTTTGCCGACATCGCCGACGACGTGGCCACGGAAATCCGGGTCACGCTGGACGTCGCGGGATACGGCCGGCGCACGCTTTTTTCCGCCCCCATCGACCCCGAGGCGCTGGTCCTCGGCCATGCCGCCCTGGACATGCTGGAACCGGGGCGCATTCCTGTGCTGACCGCCGCCGAGGGGCTGGCCTTTTCCGTGGGGGTCGTGCCGGACCCCCGTCCCGCTCCCGACCCGGCCTTGCCGGGCCGCCTGCCGCCTGCCGAGCTGCTGGGGCTTGTGCGCCGGTTCATCGCCGAACCCGGCTTGTGGGACGGCACGGGCTGCTTTCACCGGGCAGCCCTCTACGACACGAGGACCGGGCAATTCGTGGTGCGGGCCGAGGACATCGGCCGCCACAACTGCCTGGACCGGCTGGCCGGCCACGGCGTGCGCCAGAATCTTTGCCTGCCGGAACTGGTCCTTTTTCTGTCCTGCCGGGTGACGGCCAGCATGATGCACAAGGCGCTGCGGACCGGCATCCGCCTGGTGGTGAGCCGTTCGGCCGTGACCGGGGCGGCCCTGGCCGCGGCCGAGGAGGCCGGCGCGACCCTGATCGGCTTTGCCCGCGACGCCGAGGAGCGCTTTACCGTTTTTACCGACCCCAGCGGCAGGGTCGGCTCGTGAGCCCGGCCGGGGAACGTCCCCTCGGGGTCGTCCTGGCCGGCGGCAAGAGCAGCCGCATGGGCCGGGACAAGGCCTGGCTGACCTTTTTCGGCCAGCCGCTGCTGCGTCGGGTGGCCGACACCCTGGCCGAGGTCACGGGCGAAGTCATGGTCTCGGGGCGCGACCCGTCGCCCTTCGGCCTTTCCCTGCCGTGGCTGGCCGACGAAATGGCCGAGCTCGGGCCGGCCGGCGGCGTGCTCACAGTGCTTGCCGCCACGGGCCGCTCCTGCTTGATCGTGTCCTGCGACCTGCCGTTTCTGGACGCCGCCGCCTTGGCTCGGCTGGTGGCGGCCTGGCGGACGCGGCCGGCCACGGCGCTCATGACCACCTACCGCATCGTGGAGTCGGGCTACGTCGAATCTCTGGTGGCCATCTACGATCCCGAGGGCGCGGACGTGCTGCGGCGCAACCTCGAGCAGGGGCAACGACGCCTCTCGGCCATCTTCCCCGAGTCCCTGCGTTGCCACGTGGACTACAGCCGGACCGACACGGCCGCGGCGCGCGCCTTTTTCAACGTCAATTCGCCGCCGGACCTGATCCGGGCCCGAGGCATGGAGGAGGGGACATGACCGGCAACACCGCCACACTGCGCGACGGAAGGGGCCGCGAGGTGAGCTACCTGCGCCTTTCCGTCACGGATCGGTGCAACCTCGCCTGCATGTACTGTCGTCCCAAGGACAGCATCACCTTTATTCCGCACGAAAAGATCCTGCGCTACGAGGAAATGCTCGACCTCGTGGGCCTGGCCTGCGACATGGGCATCTCCAAGCTCCGGCTGACCGGAGGCGAGCCCTTTGCCCGGCGCGATTTCATGGGCTTTGTCGCCTCCGTCCGCAGCCGCTTTCCCCAGGTGGACCTGCGCATCACCACCAACGCCACCCTGCTGGCCGGCAAGCCGGCCGAACTGGCCAGGCTCGGCGTCAGCGCCGTCAACATCTCCCTGGACAGCCTGGACCCCAAGAAATTCGCCCGCGTCACCGGGCTCGACCGCCTGGACGCCGTGCGCAAGGGCCTCGACGAGTGCCTGGAGGCCGGGCTGCGGGTGAAGCTCAATGCCGTGGCCCTGCGCGGCATCAACACCGACGAAATCGGCGACTTCGTGGCCCTGGCCCAGGGCGCGCCCATCGACGTGCGCTTCATTGAATTCATGCCCGTGGGCGACGGCAACCTCTGGAAGCCGGAAAACTACATCTCGGCCCGCGACGTGCTCTCCCTGGCGTCCCGGTTCGCCAATCTCATTCCCGACGACCACGACCGGGTCGCCGGCGGCCCGGCCCGCATGCACCGCATTGAGGGCGGGGCCGGACGGTTCGGCGTCATTTCGCCCTTAAGCGAGCATTTCTGCGACTCCTGCAACAGGCTGCGCATCACCGCCGACGGCAAGCTGCGCACCTGCCTTTTTTCCGAGCGCGAATACCGCCTGCGTCCGGTCCTGCGCAATCCCGCCCTGGGCCTGCCCAAGGTCCGCACGATCATCGCCACGGCGCTGCGCACCAAGCCGCTGGGCTATGAAGTGCTCAACCCCGGGGGCACGTCCAAATCCCGGGACATGTCGGCCATCGGCGGCTAGGCCGAACCGGCCATGGCCCTGGATCTGGCCCGCCACGCCCGGACCGAGGAGAGCGCGCGCAAGTTCCTGGAGCGCCAGTGCTGGCCTGGCGGACATCCCGTGTGCCCCCGCTGCGGTGGGGGCAAGGCCTATGCCCTGGCCGAAGGCCGGGTGCGTTGCGCCGGCTGCCGCTACACCTTCCATGTCCTGACCGCCCGCTTCGCCGGTTTGGCCGGGCTGACCCCCCGCCAGTGGCTGCGCCTGCTTTCCCTTTTCGCGGCCGAGGAAACCGCCCACGCCATGGCCGCCGCCTTGTCCCTGGCCTACAACACCGCCTACAAGGCGGCCACGGTGGTGCGCCTGTCCGTCCTGGCCGCGAGCCTCGACGGCTTGGCCATTCTCAAAAGCCCCCTTGGCGCCGAGCTCGGTTCGGTGGCTCGGGCCATGCGCCCGGCCGCAGCGGACGACAAGCTCGCCGACGTGCCCGTCTTCGGCATCCTGGAGCGCGGCGGCCTGGTGTTTATCGATTACCTGCCGAGCCTGACCCCGGAAGATCTGCTCCATTTCAACCGCAATTTTTCCCTGCCCCTGTCGCGTCTGGGGGCCATTGTCTATTCCGACCGCTACCTGCGCTACGACGCCCTGGTGACCTGCGGTTCGGACCTGCTCGCCCGGCGTCTGGTGGAGATTGCCGGCCGTCTGCCGGCGGTCGATCCCCGCCAGGCGGGGTTCTGGCCCTACGCCCGGGAACGGCTGGTCCGCTTCCATGGGGTCACGGGCCGGAAATTTCCGCTGTATCTCAAGGAGCTGGAGTTCCGTTACAATCACCGCGATCAGGACATCCTCTCGATTTTACTCGCCAATATCTCCTCGCTAGTGCCAGATCTTAACTAATTCGTTTTTCTTTGACCGCGTGACGCGCCCTTTTTAGATAAAGGGTGAGTCTTTGCATGGAAGTCTATGTTATTTCTAACTTATGTTAATTTTAGCATAAGAAAAGCCGGGTAAAAGCCCGACGCCGCATGCCTGGCGGCGGGATTGTGTTTGAACGCCTAGCGGCAAGGAGACGGACCATGGAATGGAACCGACGCGAGTTCCTCAAAATCGCCGGCGCGACGACGGCCGTGACCGCATTCGGCGGGCTTGGCTTCGATTTGACGCCGGCCCACGCTGAGGGGCAGGCGGCCAAGCTCAAGTTCACCAAGCAGACCACTTCGGTGTGCTGCTACTGTTCGGTGGGCTGCGGGTTGATCGCCAGCACGGACAAGGACGGCAAGGGGAAGGTGGTCAACATCGAGGGCGATCCCGACCATCCGATCAATGAGGGCTCGCTTTGCCCCAAGGGTTCGTCCCACTTTCAACTCGGGAAAAACGACCGCCGCATCCTCAAGGTGATGTACCGGGCCCCGTACAGCGAGAACTGGGAAGAAAAGTCCTGGGATTGGGCGCTCGACCGCATTGCCCGCAAGGTCAAGGAAGCCCGCGACGGCAGTTTCGTGACCAAGGACGCCAAGGGCCGGACGGTCAACCGCTGCGAGGGCATCGCCTCGGTCGGTTCCGCCGCCATGGACAACGAAGAGTGTTGGATCTATCAGGCCATGCTCCGGGCCATGGGGTTAAGTTACATCGAGCACCAGGCCCGTATCTGACACAGCGCAACTGTAGCGGCTCTGGCAGAGTCGTTCGGACGCGGGGCGATGACGAACCACTGGATCGACATCGTCAACTCGGATTGTGTCTTCATTATCGGCAGCAACGCCGCCGAGAATCATCCCATCTCGTTTAAGTGGGTTCTCCGGGCCAAGGACAAGGGCGCGAGCCTCATCCATGTGGACCCGCGCTATACCCGCACTTCCCAGCATGCCGACGTGTTCGCCCGGCTGCGTTCCGGTTCGGACATCCCGTTCTTCGGGGGGCTTATCCGGTACATCCTGGCCAACAATTTGATTTTTAAAGATTACGTCGTCAATTACACCAATGCCTCGTTCATTCTCGGCGACAAATACGACTTCAAGGACGGCCTGTTCAGCGGTTTCGACGAACAGAAACGCTCCTACGACAAGGCCGCCTGGAGCTTTGCCAAGGATGATCAGGGACGCATCAAGAAGGATCCGAGCCTGAAGGATCCCCGCTGTGTCTATCAGATCATGAAAGCCCACTATGACCGCTACGACATGAAGTCCGTTTCGGCCATCACCGGCACGCCGGTGGCCGATCTGCAGCGCGTCTACCAGACCTACGCCGCCACGGGCAAACCGGAAAAGTCCGGCACCATGCTCTACGCCATGGGCCAGACCCAGCACACTGTCGGCGTGCAGAACATCCGGGCCATGACCATCATCCAGTTGCTTTTGGGCAATATGGGTGTGGCCGGCGGCGGCATCAACGCCCTGCGTGGCGAGGCCAACGTCCAGGGGTCCACCGACCAGGGCCTGCTCTTCCACATCCTGCCCGGCTACATTCCCACACCCAGTGCGGCGATGCCGACCCTGGCGGAGTTCAACGAGAAGAACACGCCGGGCACCAAGGAACCGCAAAGCGCCAACTGGTGGGGCAACCGTCCGAAATACATGGCCAGTTTCATCAAATCCATGTATCCTGACCAGGATCTCGATACCGGGTATTCCTATCTGCCCAAACTTGAACCGGGCAAGGACTACTCCTGGCTGTCGCTGTTTGACGCCATGCTCGGCGGCGCCTTCAAGGGCTTTTTCGCCTGGGGCCAGAACCCGGCCGCCAGCACCGCCAACGCCAACAAGACCCGCGAGGCCATGACCAAGCTCGATTGGATGGTCACGGTCAACATGTTCGAGACCGAGACCGGCTCGTTCTGGAAGGGTCCGGGCCTGGATCCCAAAAAAGTCAAGACCGAGGTCTTCTACCTGCCCTGCGCCGTGTCCTTCGAGAAGGAAGGCTCCATCTCCAACTCCGGCCGCTGGATGCAGTGGCGCTACGCGGCTCAGGCTCCTTCCGGGGATTCCAAGCCCGACGGCGACATCATCTACGAGTTGTTCGAGAAGATCCGCGAGCTCTATGCCAAGGAAGGCGGCGCCTATCCCGATCCCATCAAAAACCTCAACTGGGACGTGGCCACCAACCACGCCTTTGATCCGCACAAGGTCGCCAAGCGCATCAACGGCTATTTCCTCAAGGAAAAGACCATCAAGGTCGGCGACGCGGACAAGACCTTCAAGCCCGGCGATCAGGTGCCGGCCTTTGCCCTGCTGCAAAACGACGGCTCGACCTGCTCCGGCACCTGGGTTTATTGTGGTTCCTATACCGACAAGAACATGGCCGCCCGCCGCGACAAGGCCCAAACCGCCATGCAGGCCAAGATCGGCTTGTTCCCGGGGTGGACCTGGGCTTGGCCGGTCAATCGCCGGATCATCTACAACCGCGCCTCGGTCGATCCCCAAGGCAAGCCCTACCAGCCCGAAAAGGCGGTCATCGCCTGGGAAGACGGCAAATGGGTGGGTGACGTGCCCGACGGTCCCTGGCCGCCCATGGCCGACGTCGAGAAGGGCAAGTACCCCTTTATCATGACCACCGACGGCATGGGCCAGCTCTTCGGACCGGGGCGTAACGACGGTCCGTTGCCCGAACACTACGAGCCGCTGGAATGTCCCATTGCCGAGAACCCGTTCTCCAAACAATTGCACAACCCCACGGCGCTGAAGTTCGCTGGCCCCACGGAAGTGCACGCCGCCTGCGATCCCCGCTTCCCGTTTATCTGCTCCACCTATCGGGTGACCGAGCACTGGCAGACCGGCGTCATGACGCGCAACTCCCCGTGGCTCCTTGAGGCCGAACCGCAGATGTTCTGCGAGATGAGCCCCGAGCTGGCCCAGATGCGCGGCATCAAAAACGGCGAGAAGGTCATCCTGGAAAGCACGCGCGGATCGCTTTGGGCCAAGGCCATCGTCACCGAGCGCATCCAGCCCTTTACCGTGCTCGGCCAGACCATCCACCAGGTGGGCATCCCCTGGCACTTCGGCTGGACCTGGCCGAAAAACGGCGGCGACTCGGCGAACATCCTGTGTCCGTCGGTCGGTGACCCCAACACGGGCATTCCCGAGACCAAGGCCTTCATGGTCAACGTGCGCAAGGCCTAGGGAGGACCGACGCCATGAACGGAAAGAGCTTCTTTGTCGACCTGTCGCGCTGCACCGGCTGTCGGGGTTGCCAGATCGCCTGCAAGCAGTGGAAAAATAAACCCGTGGAACCCACGGAAAACACCGGTTCGCACCAGAATCCGCCGGACCTGTCCTGGCAGACGCTCAAGGTGGTGCGCTTTACCGAAACCACCATCGACGACAAGTTCCAGTGGCTGTTCTTCCCGGATCAGTGCCGGCACTGCCTGGACGCGCCGTGCAAGATGGTCGGCGATTCCGAAGTGCCAGACGCCATCGTGCAGGATCCGGAAACCGGGGCGGTGGTGTTTACCGAGAAATGCAAGGGCTTAAACGCCCAGGGCGTGCGCGAGGCCTGTCCCTACGACATCCCCCGCGTCGATGCGGCCACCAAGCTCATGTACAAGTGCGATCTGTGCAACGATCGCATTCATGCCGGCATGCAGCCGTCGTGCGTCAAGACCTGCCCCACCGGGACCATGAACTTCGGCGACCGTGACGAGATGCTGGCCTTGGCCAAGGAACGCCTGGCCAAGCTCAAGGTCAAGTTCCCCAAGGCCGAACTGGTGGACGCGGATTCGGTGCGGGTCATCTTCCTGTGCCCGTTCCCGCCGAGCGCCTACTACAAGCATGTCCAGTTCGGCGACGCCGGCCCCCGGCCCTTAAGCCGCAAGGCCTTCCTGGCCAAGGTCATCCGTCCGCTTCGGGCCTTCGGTTAGGTTCCCGCTCCGTCCGCTTCGGGAGGCCGCTGCCACGGCCTCCCGAAGGCGGCGGTTTGCCCGCACGGCAAGGCAGGTCGTCTCCGGCGCTTTCACCGGTTGACCAACCCCAGGGCTTGTCTGTTATCTCTTCGTTATATGGGCACTCCCAAATACCTTTTCCCGCCGTTTCGCGTCGTGGCCGCCCTTGTCCTCGGCGTTGCCCTGTTTCTGACCGCCTGTACCGGGAACTCCTCGCCTGAACCCGGCGGTTCCGAAACCCCGGGCGTCACCGAGGACGCCGTGGTCATCGGCTGTTCGTTGCCGCTGACCGGGCACGCCAGCTACCTCGGCAAGCAGACGCTCTACGGCGCCCTGGCCTATTTAAACGCCGTCAATGAAGCCGGCGGCGTGGCCGGGCGCACCATCAAGCTCATCACCCTCGACGACGGCTACGACCCGCCGCGCTGTGTGGCCAACACCCAGCAGCTCATCGTCGAGGATCGGGTCTTTTGTCTGTTCAGCTACGTCGGCACCCCGACTACGGCCAAGATCATCCCGCTGCTCGAAGAGGCTCGCGTGCCGCTCGTCGGCAGTTTCACCGGAGCCGACGTCCTGCGCTTTCCTTTTCGCCGCTACATCGTCAACATTCGGGCCTCCTACTACCAGGAGACCGCCGCCGCCGTGGATCACATGGTCCGCGACCTGGGATTCGACCGGGTGGCCGTCTTCTACCAGTACGACGCCTACGGCTTCGACGGCCTCAAGGGCACCGAAATGGCGCTTAAATCCCTGGGCCTGGCTCCCGTGGCCCGCGGCTCCTACATCCGGGGCACCATGGACGTGGAGGAGGGGCTGGGCCGCATCCTGGAGGCAAGTCCCCAGGCCGTGGTCATGATCGGCACCTACGGACCCTGCGCCAAGGCCATCAAATTGGCCCGGGCCAAGGGGTACAAGGGCCTGTTCTATGCCGTCTCCTTCGTGGGGGCCGATGAAATCGCCCGCATCCTCGGCCCGGGCGACACGACGCCGCTTTTGATGTCCCAGGTCGCTCCGCCGCCGGACCTGCCCGAATCGGCCGCGCTTTTAACCGGCGTCCAGGACTACGCCCGGCTGCTGGCCCGCTCCTTTCCGGACGAGCGGCCAAACGTCGTCGGCCTGGAGGGGTTTATTAACGCCCGGGTGCTGGTGGAGGGCCTGCGTCGGGCCGGCCGCGACCTGACCCGGGAACGCTTCCTCGACGCCATCGAATCCATCAACAACTTTTCGGTGGGCATCGCCAGCCCCGTCACCTACGGCAAGGACCGGCATCAGGGCTTGGAACGCGTCTATTTCACCCGGTTCGACCACGGCCGCTTCCAGATGGTCACGGACTGGGGCCGCATCAAGGACGATCTGGCCGCTGCGGTAAAAAAATTCCCCGTTCCCTCGGAACTTGACGGCAGCGGCGACGGCGTTATCGCCGAACCCGGCCGGTGACCGCATGCCGATTCCGCAACGTTTCAGCCTAAAGCTCAAGATGTTCGGCGGCACCATGGCGGTGGTGCTTTTCGTCAGCGCCGTTATCGCCATCCTGGCCCGCTGGATTCTGGTGACCAGCCTCAATCGCGAGCTCGAACAGCGCGGCGTGGCCATCGGCCAGAGCATCGCCGAACGGGCCAGCGGCTATATCCTCGACAAGGACCGGGCCAATCTGGTCAGCCTCATCTTCGACGCCGCCCAACTCGGCGAACGCAAGGTGCTCGTGTCCTACATCTTCATCCAGGACAACGAGGGCCGCATCCTGGCCAACACCTTCATCCGGCCGTTTCCGGAAGACCTGCGCCAGATCAATCCCTTGCCCGAGAGCGCGGATTACAGCATCGCCCTGGTCGATTTCGACATCGCCCAGGCCATCGACATCGCCGTACCCGTGCGCGAGGGCATCTACACCCTGGGCGCGGTCCATGTGGGACTGTCCAAAAGCCACATCGACTCCTTGGTCGGCAAGCTGCGCACCACCTTTCTGGGCTTTATCACCGCCGTCACCGTGGTCATGTTTCTCATTGTGCTGCGCCTGTCCAACGCCGTGGCCCGGCCGCTCTCTCGCTTGACCCAAGCCGCCGACGCCATCAGCCGGGGCAGCATGGACGCGCCCGAAGCCATGCTGGGGTTGTCCGACGACGCCATCAATCACTGCCAGGCCTATGCCGACACCGACTTGCCCTGCTGGCATTTCGACCAGAACCGGGCCGACGCCGAAACCGCCAGCCTGGTCAATTCCCGCACCTGCCGGGAGTGCCGGTTCTACCGCAAGGACGGCGGCGGCGACGAGGTGGCCCAGCTCGCCGAATCGTTTAGCAACATGGTCTGGAGCATCCGGCTCTACCGTCGCCGACTGCGCGAATCCGAGGAAAAGTACCGCTCGCTGTTCGACAGCAACCCCGATCCCGTCTTCGTGGTGGACGCGGCAAACGGCCGCATCCTGGACGCCAACTCCCAGGCCGAGGCCGTCTACGGCTACGGCCGCAAGGAGCTGTCCAGCCGGCAGGTGGGCGACCTGGAACCGGAAGCCGACGGCGGCGTGGCCGGCTACTTAAGCGACCGCGACGCCCCGGGCCGGGTGCTGTTTCCCAAGCTGCGCCACGTGCGAAAAGACGGCACGCCGCTGTACGTCAACGTCCACGCCTGCCGCATCGCCTACCGGGGCCGCGACGCGGTCATCGTCTCGGCCACCGACATCACCGAACTGGTGGAAAAGGACGCCCAACTCATCCAGGCCAGCAAGATGAAGACGCTCGGCGAAATGTCCGCCGGCATCGCCCACGAGCTCAACCAGCCGCTCAACGCCATCAAAATGGGCAGCGACTATTTGAAGATGCTGGCCGAAAGCGGGCGCACGCCCTCGCTCGAGGCCCTGGCCACGGTGACCGATCAGGTCAGCCAGCAGGTGGATCGGGCCGCGGCCATCATCGGCCATCTGCGCGACTTCGGCCGCAAGTCCGAACCGAGGCTGGAAAACGTGGACATCAACGTGCCCATTCGGGGCGTGTTCACCATGATCGGTCACGAGTTGGCCCTGCAAGGCATCGAGGTTTCCCTTGATCTGACCGCCAACACGCCGATCAAGGCCCATACCAACCGGCTGGAGCAGGTCTTTTTCAATCTCGTGGTCAACGCCCGGGACGCCATGATCGACAAGGCCTGTCCCGGCGGCCGGCAGCGACCGCGCCGCCTGGCCATCACCTCGCGCAGCCACGGCGGCCGGGTGCGCGTGGCCGTGGCCGACACCGGCTGCGGCATCCCGGAAAGCGCCCGGCGAAAAATTTTCGAACCCTTTTTCACCACCAAGCAGACCGGCCAGGGCATGGGTCTGGGGCTGGCCATAACCTACGGTATTGTCAAGGATTACGGGGGCGAGATCGAGGTCGACAGCGCCCCCGGCCAGGGAAGCGTGTTTCGGCTGACGTTTCCGGCCGCGAAAATCGGGCCGAACCCAGGGCTTGACGTCGTCCTGCCAAGCCAGCAAACAACCTGACGCGAAAGAGTTCCGGAGTACGCATGCGCACTATTCTGGTCATCGACGACGAACGACCCACCCTGCAGATGTTCGAGCTCTATCTCGGGGCCTACGGCTACCGGGTGTTGGTCGCGGACAGCGGCGAGGCCGGACTGGCCGTCTTTGACGCCGAGAGCCCGCCCATTGTGCTCACCGACATCAAGATGCCCGGCATGGACGGCCTGCAGGTGCTCGGGGCCATCAAGGAACGCCGGCCCCAAACCGAGGTCATCGTCATCACCGGCCACGGCGACACCGATCTGGCCTTGGCCGCCCTGGAGCTTCGGGCCACGGATTTCATCGACAAGCCCATCCGCCGGGAAACCCTGGAAGCGGCCCTGGGCCGGGCGGGCGGCCGTCTGGACATGGTCGCCTCGGCCGGCAGCTACGGGGATGTGGCGGCGACCCGGGAAGGGGACGTCGGCGTCATCCACATCCGGGGAAGCCTCACTGGCGAGACCGAACCGTTTCTGACCCGGGCCCTGCGCGATATGGACGAAGCCGCCGCCATCCTCTTTGCCTTTACCCCCAACGCCTCCATCAACGGCGCGGGGCTCGACGTGCTGCTCAGCGCAGCCGACGCCTGCCTGGCCTCGGGCCGGCGCGCCGCCGTGTGCGGCCTGGCCGAGAATTTCGTGCGCGTCCTTGACCGGCTGGGCGTCACCGACAAAGCTCCCCGGTTCGCCGATTGTGCTACGGCGCGGGCCTATCTTTCGGGCGAGGCCGCGCCAGCCTAGGGTCGCGTCCCTCTTGCCGTTCCTCATTTGGCGCGCCGGGCCTGAACGACCGTTTACAGGCGGGCGCGCAGTCCGTAGAGTGCCGCCACGCGGAAACGGCGGACAAAGCGGGACGGCATGAAAAATCCTGGCGACGCGTTTGGCCGGGGCTGCCTGTGGGTAAGCCTGGCGACCCTGTACGGCCTGCTGGCCATGCGGCTCTACGTCGCTTGGCGGGAAGGGCTGTGGCTGGATTGGCCGCTGGGGGATTTTGTGTCCGACGCCGTGGTGCGCCGCGTTTTCGCCCTGGAAAACGCTTGGCTGCATCGGGTCGCCGTCTGGCTGTTGGAGCAGGACGTCCTGTACTACGCCGCCGTCGTCAGTCTGGCCGTCTGGTTGCTCATCCCCGCCGGCAAGGCGTCCCTTGCCGACGAAGAAGACGAAATTTCCCGGTGAGCTGGCGTTGCCGGCGCCGCGTCATGGAGGTTGGATTGATGCGTGCCTGTCTGTTGACTCTGGTTCTGATCCTTGCCGCCGCCTCGGGCCTTGCCGCCGAAGCCGTGTCCCTGACCGGCCGGGTGACCGGCATTCAGCAATATCCGCAAAAAGAGACCATCTGCCTGTCTTTTGAGAGCAAGGACAAAAAGAACTTCCTCGTCTGCGACGACGTCACGGCCAAGGACGTCATCGAAAAGCTTTTTGACCTGGGCAAAAAAGACGCCGACTGCCGCATCGACGGCACGGTGGTCAAGAAAAGCGGCGACGAAGTCTATCTGCACGTTACCGGCGTGGCCCAGGGCAGCTAGTGTGGCGTCCCTCAAATATCCGATAGAATTTTTTGAGAAAAAGCTCGTATTGTTGGGTGTGTTCCAAAAATACGTAGCGTCACTTTTTAAGGTCGCGACATGCATCCGGCGTGTTGCGCCAGCCGGTCCGGGCAACCGCGCCTTGGGCTTGCGTCGCGGCCGGGACACACAGTCGATCCGTCGGCCGGTCCCTGGGCCAGGTGCGCGGTCGGGCCGGTACGGGCTGTCGCCCTGACGGGTCAATCCGTCAGATCGGTCAGAAAGCGAGCCTCGACCGGGCCGGTCAAGAGAAGATAGGAAGCCACCCGCAACCGGATGCAGGCCACGTCGGGCGTGGCAAAGAGCCCCTCCAGATGGGGATGGCGCTGGCGCAGCACGGCCAGTCCGGCCTGCCGCTCGGCTGGGGAGGGCGGTTCGTGGCGGCCGGACAGGGTCAGGGCACGGATGGCTTCACGACTGACAGCGGTGTCCCGGTTGTCCACAAGCAGGCTCAATCGCGGATCGGCAAGGATGTTGCGCCACTTGCGGCTGTCAGGCAAAGTGGCCATGACGAGACAATCGGGATCAATGGCGGCAAAGGCCATGAGTGAACACAGCGGTCCGTCCGGGCCGCTGGTCGCCATGACGCCCATGTCCGAACGGGCCAGCAGTTCCCGGATAACGACTTTGGCATCCATATTGAGCCTGCTCCTTTGAGGCCGCCTCGGGCCAGGGGAGACTTCCTCCCCGGCAACCGGCACGGCAGAACAACGCCTAACCCATTTTCCCCATGCGAAAAACCCCGCCTCTCTCCCCAAGACGCCCGACCCGAACGGTCGCCATCGGCTCCGTCGGCATCGGCGGCGACAATCCCGTGCGCGTCCAGAGCATGACCAACACCGACACCCGGGATGTGGAGGCCACGTTGGCCCAAATCGCGGCGCTCAGCGACGCCGGCTGCGAAATCGTGCGCCTGGCCGTCCTGGACGAGGCCGCGGCCTCGGCCCTGGCCGCCATCCGGGCCGGCACGAACGCGCCGCTTGTGGCCGACATCCATTTCGACCACCGCCTGGCCGTGGCCGCCCTGGAAGCCGGGGTGGACGCGCTACGCATCAATCCCGGCAACATCGGCTCCGAGGCCGCCGTGGACGTGGTGGTGGACGCCGCCAAGGCACACAAGGCCCCCATCCGTATTGGCGTCAATTCCGGGTCCGTGGACAAGGCGCTGCTGCAAAAATACGGCGGTCCGACCCCCGAGGCCATGGTGGAAAGCGCGCTGCAACATATCACCTTCCTGGAGGCCCGGGGCTTTTACGACATCAAGGTGTCGCTCAAATCCTCTTCCGTGCTGCGCACCATCGCCGCCTACCGCCTGCTTGGCGCCGCCGTCGAGTACCCGCTGCACATCGGCGTCACCGAGGCCGGAACGCCCATGCGCGGGGCGGTCAAATCCGCCGTGGGCCTGGGCATCCTCTTGGCCGAGGGCCTTGGCGACACGCTGCGGGTTTCGCTCACCGGCGATCCGGTGACCGAGATCGGCGTGGCCTACGAGATCCTGCGTTCGCTGGAGCTGCGCGCGCGCGGCCCGGAGATCATCTCCTGCCCCACCTGCGGGCGCACGGAAATCGATCTGGTCGGGCTGGCCGAGGCCGTGGAGGAGCGCCTTCGCGGCATACCGGAAATTTTCACCGTGGCCGTTATGGGTTGCGTGGTCAACGGCCCGGGCGAGGCCCGAGAGGCCGACATCGGCATTGCTGGCGGCCGCGATTGCGGCATCATTTTCCGCAAGGGCGAGGTGCTCGGCAAGGTGCGCGGGGCCGCCAACCTCATCCCGGCCTTCATGGACGAACTGGAACGCTTTATCACCGAAAAAAAGGAATCCGCATGCGACTGAGCCGCTACTACGCCCCCACCCTCAAGGAAACCCCGGCCGAAGCCGAAGTCATCAGCCACCAGCTTCTGCTTCGCGCCGGCATGATCCGCAAACTCACCGCCGGCATATACACCTACCTGCCCCTGGGGCTGCGGGCGCTCAACAACGTGGCCAACATCGTGCGCGAGGAGATGGACCGGGCCGGGGCGCTGGAAATCCTCATGCCGGCCGTGCAGCCCGCCGACCTGTGGAAGGAATCCGGCCGCTGGGATTTCTACGGCCGCGAGCTGCTGCGCTTCGTGGACCGCCACGACCGCGAATCCTGCTTGGGCCCCACCCACGAGGAGGTCGTAACCGACCTCGTGCGCCACGAAATCCGCTCCTACCGCCAACTGCCGGTCAATCTTTACCAGATCCAGACCAAATTTCGCGACGAGATCCGTCCCCGCTTCGGCCTCATGCGCGGCCGGGAATTCGTCATGAAGGACGCCTATTCCTTCGACAAGGACGATGCCGGGGCCGACGCCAGCTACTGGGGCATGTACGAGGCCTATGCCCGCATCTTCACGCGCCTGGGGCTCAAGTTCCGGGCCGTGTCCGCCGACTCCGGGGCCATCGGCGGCTCGTTCTCCCACGAATTCATGGTCCTGGCCGACACCGGCGAGGACACCATCGTGGCCTGCCCGGCCTGCGACTACGGGGCCAACATCGAAAAGGCCGAGGCCATCTGCCCGCCCGCCGGCGACATCGCCGCCTGCCCGCCGGCCGAGCCGGTCGCCACCCCGGGCAGCCACACCGTCGAGGAAGTGGCCGCGTTCCTCAAGGTGACGCCTGCCGCCGTGGTCAAGACGCTCCTCTATGTCGCCGACGGCAAGACCGTGGCCGCCCTCGTTCGCGGCGACCGCGAACTCAATGAGGTGAAGCTCAAGAATCTGCTCGCCGCCAAGGAAGACATCCGCCTGGCCAGCCCGGAAGAAGTCGTGGCCGCAACCGGCGCGCCCGTCGGCTTTGCCGGACCGGTGGGCTTGACGCTGCCCATCTACGCCGACCGCGAACTGGCCCTGGCCTCGGACTGGATCGTCGGGGCCAACGCCGCCGACGCCCACCTGCTCCACGTGGACCTCGGCCGCGATGCAACCGTCGTTGCCTTCGCCGACCTGCGCGAAGTCGCCCCGGGCGATCCCTGCCCCAAATGCGGCGCGATCCTCGATTTCACCAAGGGCATCGAAGTCGGCCACGTCTTCAAGCTGGGACTTAAGTACTCCGAAGCCTTGAATGCCACTTTTCTGGACGAAGCCGGCAAGGAACAGTTCATGATCATGGGCTGCTACGGCATCGGCGTGTCGCGCATCGTGGCCGCCTGCATCGAGCAGAACAACGACGCCTCCGGCATCGTCTTCCCGCCGCCCATCGCCCCCTTCGAAGTGGCGCTCATTAACTTAAGCCCCAAGGACGAAACCGCCTGCGCCAAGGCCGACGAAATCTACGCCGCCCTGACCAGCGTCGGCATCCAGGTGCTCCTCGACGACCGTGACGAGCGGCCCGGCGTCAAGTTCAAGGACGCCGACTTGATCGGTTTCCCCATCCAGCTGACCCTTGGCGGCAAGGGCCTGGCGCGCGGCATCGTCGAAACCAAGGACCGCCGCGCCGGCGTCAAGGGCGAACTGCCCTTGGACGGCTTTTTCGAGGCCTTCATCGCCTGGCGCGCCGGTGTCCGCCAGGGCTGGGGTCTGGAGTAGGCGAGGGAACCCCTTTTTGAAAAAAAGGGGGTTCCCCCTCCCCCCGTTCCTCGCACAAACACGCCTATGCCCCATATATTTGAAGTCGGCGAGCTGACGCGGTCCTTGAAGGACGTGGTCGAATCCGAGTTCCCGTTCGTCTGGGTGCGCGGACAGGTGGTGAACCTGTCGCGTCCGGGCTCCGGGCATTTGTATTTTTCCTTGCGCGACGCCGAGGCATCGCTGGCCGTGGTCTGGTTTCGGGGAGCGCAAGCCGGCAAGGTGATGGCCGGCGGCGAGCGCTACGATCCGCTGACCGGCGAGGTCTTGGACCGGCCGCTGGCGGAATCGATTGGCGACGGCATGGAAGTCATGGTGGCCGGGCGGCTCACCGTCTATGCGCCGCGCGGCGTGTACCAGCTTGTGGCCGAGGTGGTGCAGGAGGTCGGGGCCGGGCGGTTGTGGCTGGAATTCGAGGCGCTCAAAAAAGACCTGGCGGCCAAGGGCTATTTCGATGCGGCCAGGAAGAGGCCGTTGCCGCCGCATCCGACCCGGGTGGCGGTTATCACGGCCCCGGCCGGGGCGGCGGTGCGCGATTTCATCCGCATCGGCCGCGAGCGCGGGCATGGGGCCAAAGTGCGGGTCTATCCGACCCTGGTCCAGGGCGAGGCCGCCCCGGCCGGCATCGTGCGGGCCATGCTGCGGGCCGTGGCCGACGACTGGGCCGAGGTGCTGGTGCTCATACGCGGCGGCGGTTCGCTGGAAGATTTGTGGGCCTTTAATACCATCGACGTGGCCAAGGCGATTTTCGCCTCGCCCCTGCCGGTCGTAACCGGCGTCGGCCACGAGGTGGACGTCACCATCGCCGACATGGTGGCCGACGTGCGCGCCGCCACGCCCTCTCATGCCGCCCAGCTCCTGTGGCCCGAGCGGGGGCAGCTTGCCCAGCGCGTGGACGACGCCGAACTGGCCCTGCGCCGGATCATCGGGGCGCTTTTGGCCTCGCGGGAGCGGGAGCTGGCCGTGCTGGCCCGGGGGCTGGTCTGGCTGTCGCCGTCGCGCCGGTTGGACCGGCTGACCGAGTCCTTTGCCGGTGCGGACAAGCGGCTGGTCCGGGCCGGGGCCGGCTATCTGGACGGCCTGTCCCGACGGCTGGACGCGTTGGAGGCCCGGGTGTCCCGACGGTTCGACGCCCAGAGCCTTGCCGCCCGGGAGGAGGCCCTGTCTCGCCGGGGCGAGCGGTTGCGCGCGGCGGCAAAGCTGTACCTGGCTGAGCGGCAGCAGCGTCTGGAACTGGCCGGGGCGCATCTGGCCGGCCTGGACCCGGCCGGACCGCTGGCCCGGGGATACAGCCTGACCACCGTTGCCCGCACCGGGAAATTTCTGCGCCGGCAGGCCGACGTGCGCCCCGGCGACAAGCTGGACATCATGGTGTATGAAGGCCGCGTCCGGGCCGTGGTGACGGAAGGCGAGCCGGATGCTGGAGACAAGCCGTGAGCGTGAAAGAAGAATCCTTCGAAAAGGCCCTGGAGCGGCTGGAGCGCATTGCCGTCCGCCTGGAAGCCGGGGATGTGCCGCTGGAAAAGGGCGTGGCCCTGTATAAAGAGGGCATGGGGTTGGTGGGTACCTGTCGCAAGCGGCTGGAAGCCGCCCGCATGGAGATCGCCCTGGCCGGCGAGGACGGGACGTTGCGGCCGTTTGAGGTGACTGACGACGAGGCTGCCGGTTTGGCCGGCGCCGCCGGGGAGGAGTCGTGACGGTGAAGGAGCGGTTGGCCGCGCTGGCGGCCGAGGTCGAGGTCTATTTGCGGGAGCGGTTCGGGGCGCGCATGCGCGAGCGCGGCGTGCCGGAGAGCCTGCTTTCCGCCATGGAATATTCGCTTATGGCCGGGGGCAAGCGGCTGCGGCCGGTGTTGTGCCTGACCTTTGCCGAGCTCTTTGAGGCCAAGCGGGCCAGGGTCATGCCCTTTGCCGCCGGGTTCGAGCTCATCCACACCTATTCGCTCGTCCACGACGATCTGCCGGCCATGGACGACGACGATTTGCGGCGCGGCCGGCCGTCCAATCACAAGGTGTTCGGCGAGGCCGGGGCCATACTGGCCGGCGACGCCCTTTTGACTGAAGCCTTCGGCTGCATGGGCCGGGCCTGGCCGGGAGTCGCGGCCGAGCTGGTCCTGCCCGCCCTGTCCGAAGCGGCCAAGGCGGCCGGCGCGGCCGGCATGGTCGGCGGACAGGTGCTCGACATGGACTACACCGCCCGGGAAGGCGTGACCCTGGCCGAACTGGCCCGGATGCAGGCCCTCAAAACCGGGGCGCTCATTACCGCCTCCTGCGTGTGTGGTGCGATCCTGGCCAATGCTGGCGAGGAGGGCGTGGCCCGGGCCCGGGAATACGGCGAGGCCGTGGGCGCGGCTTTTCAGATCGTCGACGACATCCTCGACGAGATCGGCGACGCCGCGACCCTGGGCAAGCCGGTCGGCAGCGACCGGGAGCAGGGCAAGAACACCTATCCCTCCATGATCGGTCTTGACGAAAGCCGCCGGCTGGCCGAGGAACGCGTGGCCGCCGCCCTGGCCGCCATCGAGCCCTACAGTGGCGAAGCGGCGGAATTCTTGCGAGATCTGGCCCGGTACATCGTGGTGCGGGTGCAGTAGCGATTTTTGTTTGAGTCACGGCATGCACAAGGAACAGACGCAATGACGGCAATGAGCGACACGGCCCTTCGCATCCTCACGCGCGTGAAAAATCCGCATGACGTGGCCGGTCTGACCGCCGAGGAGCGGACCGTGCTGGCCGAGGAAATCCGGCAGGTCATCATCGGCACGGTGTCCATGAACGGCGGCCATCTGGCCCCGTCTCTTGGCGTTGTCGAACTGACCGTGGCCCTGCTCGCCGCCTTCGATCCCGGCCGGGACAAACTGGTCTGGGACGTGGGCCATCAGGCCTATGCCTACAAGATCCTCACCGGCCGCCAGGAGGAGTTCCATACCCTGCGCACCATGGGGGGCATAAGCGGCTTTCCGCGTCCGGCCGAAAGTCCCTTCGATCATTTCGGCGTCGGCCACTCCAGCACCTCCATCTCCGCCGCCCTGGGCCTGGCCATGGCCCGGGACCGTAAGGGCGAGGACCACGACGTGGTAGCCATCATCGGCGACGGCTCCATGACCGCCGGACTGGCCTACGAGGGCCTCAACCAGGCCGGAGGCTGGGGCGGACGGCTTATTGTCGTATTAAACGACAACGAGATGTCGATTTCCAAGAATGTCGGGGCCTTGTCGCTGTTTCTCAGCCGCAAGCTCAACCAGCGCTGGGTCAAGCGGCTCAAAAAGGACATGGAAAGCTGGATCGGCTCGCTGCCCTACGGCGGCGACCTCATGGGCTATGTCCGGCGCGGCGAGGAGTCGTTCAAGAGTTTTTTCACGCCCGGCATGCTGTTCGAGGCCTTTCGTTTCAACTACCTCGGTCCCATCGACGGCCACAACACCGAGCGGCTCATTGAAGTCTTTAATGAAATAAAGGACATTGAAGGCCCGGTGCTGGTCCATGTGCTCACCAAGAAGGGCCGGGGCTACGAACCGGCCGAGAGCAATCCCACCTATTTCCACGGCGTGGGCTGCTTCGAGCCCGAGACCGGGCTGGTGGAAAAGCCCGGAGCGTGCGCGCCAAGCTATACGCAGGTTTTCGGCGAGGCCCTGCTTCGCGCCGCCAAGGCCGATCCCCGGGTCATGGCCATCACCGCCGCCATGCCCGAGGGCACGGGGCTGTCCCTGTTCGCCACGGAGCTGCCCGAGCGCTTCGTGGACGTCGGCATCTGCGAGCAGCACGCCGTGACCTTCGCCGCCGGTTTGGCCATGGCCGGGTTCAAGCCCGTGGTGGCCATCTATTCCACCTTCATGCAGCGTTCCTACGACCAGATCGTCCACGACGTCTGCCTCCAGGATCTGCCCGTGACCTTCTGCCTCGACCGGGGCGGGCTCGTGGGCGAGGACGGGGCTACCCATCACGGGGCCTTCGACATTTCCTATCTGCGCCACATTCCGAACCTCGTGTGCATGGCCCCGGGCAACGAGGCCGAGCTGCCGGCCATGCTGGCCACGGCCCTGGCCCAGGGCGGTCCGGCGGCCATCCGCTATCCCCGGGGGGCCGGCGTGGGCCTGCCCGTGCCCCAGACGGTCGAACCCCTGCCCATCGGCCAGGGCGTTTTGCTGCGCGAGGGCCGCGACGCCCTGGTCGTTGCCATCGGCAGCCGGGTTATGCCGGCCGTGGCCGCCGCCGACGCCCTGGCCCGGGAGACGGGCAAGGAAGTGGCGGTTTTCAATGCCCGCTTCATCAAGCCCCTGCCCGAGGCCCAGCTTCTGGAGCTGGCCGGGCGCTTCCCGTTGTGGCTGACGGTGGAGGAAAACGTGCTCCAGGGCGGCTTCGGTTCGGCCGTGCTGGAGATGCTTTCCGACGCCGGAGCACTGTCCGGGCTGACGATCAAGCGCCTGGGCCTGCCCGACGCCTTTGTGCAGCACGGCGGGCAAAACGCCCTTCGGGCGCTGTGCGGCATCGACCAGAGCGGCATCAAGGCTGCCCTTGCTGGCCTGCTTAAGCTGTAGCCGGGCGCATCCGGCGCGGTCGGTCCGCAGGCCGTCGCCGTGCTTGGACTGGCTGACCGCCGTCCCCTTTGCCCACCGGGGCCTTTTCGGACCGGACACCGGTCCGGAAAATACCCTGCCCGCTTTTGCCGCGGCCGTGGCCGCCGGCTACGGCATCGAATGCGACGTGCGCCTGCTCGCCGACGGACAGGTCGTGGTCTTCCACGACCGCGATCTGGCCCGGCTCACCGGACACCCCGGCCACATCGCCCAATGCACCAGCGCCGATCTTGCCAACCTGCATGTCGGCGGCACGAACGAACATCCGCCGCTTCTGGCCGATGTCCTGTCCCTGGTCGCCGGCCGTGCGCCGCTGTATGTCGAGATCAAGAACCAGGGCAAGCCCGGCCGTCTGGAACAGGCCGTGGCCGGGCTGCTGGCCGGCTATCCCGGCCCGGTACTGGCCGCTTCGTTTAATCCCTGGTCCCTGTCCCGCCTGGCCGCCCTGGCCCCGGACCTGCCGCGCTGCCTCATCGCCTGTGACTTTGCCGATGATCCGCATATGGGCGCGTTTCGCCGCGTTGTGTACGCCAATCTTTTTCCTGCCCTCCTGGCCCGGCCGCAGTGCATCGCCTACGACTGGCGGGCGCTGCCGCATCCGGCCGTGGCGCTTGTGCGGCGGCTCGGAGTGCCGGTTCTGCTCTGGACGGTGCGCGCCGGAGAGGATATGGTCAAAGCCTTGCGCTACGGGGACAATATCGTTTTCGAGGGTTTTTTGCCCGAGTTCCCGGACGCCACAAAGCAGACCGGCCAGTACGGGGGCGGCACTGCCCAGGAATAACCCAAGGAGTTACAATGTCTTCCATATCCCGTTTCATGGAAACCAATTTCCGTCACTTCAACGCCCGCGAGACCCTGGACGCCGCCCAGGCCTGGAACGATCTGCTGGCCCGGGGCGGCAAGATGTTTCTCACCATGGCCGGCGCCATGAGCACCTGCGAACTGGGCATTTCCCTGGCCGAGATGATCCGCCAGGACAAGGTCCACGCCATCAGCTGCACCGCCGCCAACCTGGAAGAGGATCTCTTTAACCTCTTCAACCACAACGAATACAAGATGGTCCCCGAGTACCGCGACCTGTCGCCCGAGGCGGAAAAGGCCCTCTACGACCAGGGATTCAATCGCGTCACCGATACCTGCATTCCGGAAGGGGTGCTGCGTCAGGTGCAGCGCCGCATTTCCAAGTTGTGGGCCGCCGCCGCCGAGGCCGGCAAGCCCATGTTCCCCTACGAATACATGTACGCCTTGCTGGATCAGCCCGACATTGAGCAGTTTTTCCAGGTGCCCAAGGAACATTCCTGGGTGCTGGCCGCCAAGGAAAAGGGCCTGACCATTTATTCCCCGGGTTTTGAAGACAGCACGCTGGGCAATATCTTCTGCGCCGAAGTGATCCTCGGCCACGTCAAGAGCCACAACGCCATCC
>JBKICS010000240.1:0-5839 GCA_046567015.1 Acidobacteriota bacterium
TGCGCGGAGCAATCCCAAGCTCCGCCGGCCCGGCCTGCCCGCCACATCTCAATTTTCGCCTTGCCGCCGCCTTTCCTGCAAATTCCCCGTGGCAAAATGCCGCCAATGGGCTATGGCGTAGCGTAAGGACAAACGCTCAGCTCTCCAGAAGGGAGGAAACTGCCATGAAACGATCCGCCTTCGTCCTTTTGGCCCTCGGTCTGGTCTTGGCCCTGTCGGCCCCGGCTTTCGCCCAGGCCCCCTATTACTGCGTCAAGCCCGACGGCCTGCCCCTGGCCACCATCCTGACGCCCCTGGGCATGCGCGACGACCCGAGCGTCGTGTGCAACGCGGTCATCGCCCAATGCAACCTGACCTGCGCCGCCGTCGAGCACCTCACCATCGCCGGGTATGCGGTGCCGCCCAACCTGCCGGTGGTGACGGTCACCCCGGAGATGCTGCCCACGGACCGCAACCAGTACATGCTCGAATCGCCGACCTACTGCGCCCAGCAATACCAAGCATGCACGGCGCGTTGCGGCGGCGACCGGGCCTGCGTCGCGGCCTGCCAGAGCGTTCGCTCGGGCTGCGGCACAGGCAACACAAGTCGGCGGCATATCGAGTAAGCCTCGGCCGGAGAACCCCAGGCCGGCTCTCTGCTGCCGCTTCCACGGAATTGACCAACCCGGCTTGGTGCTCGCCGGAGCGGCTTCCCAGGCGCCCGGCAGAGGGTTTCATAAGGGACGCGCCGAGTTGCGACCTGTTGGCAAGGCAGCAGGCCAATGACAATCCTGGACGGCGCGGCGCAACGGCGCATCCGATCTCGGCCATCCTCGTCCGACGAGCCACGCAAAAAGGCCGCAACCTGGTCCAGCCAACACATCCTGTCGTCCAGGACGTTGCCAGACCCGGTTGCGGCCTTGAAAAAATCCCCCGATCACACCCCGCCCCCGCTCCCTGCGGAGGGGTCCGGGGGATCATCCCCCCGGCCGGGTTCGGGACAACGCCCCGATCTTCCTCTTCCCGTCTGCACACCTACGGCGATGAGGACGTCCCCCGGTAGGTCGGCGATTTCTCGATCAGATCCGTCAGCAGCAAGACCATGGACAGGTCGCGTTTGTTGTCCGGCGTGACGGCTGAAAGCACGTAATCCTTGAGCGACGCGCCGGTGGTCGGCAGCTCCTGGCCGCCGCCCTGTTTGGTGGTGTGGACCGCTTCCATGAACGACAACAGCAGGTAGGGCCAGACATCGTCATAATAGAGATGGTAGTCCAGTATCTCCTTGATCTTTAGGATCGCGTAAAGGATGTTGTCAATTTCCCGGTAATCCCTGGTCCACAAGTCCCGATCGCTGATGCGCGGCCGTCGCGGAGACAATGCTGTGTCCAGCGTCTCCCGGTGCGGCTTGCCTGGCGGTCGGCGTGTTTGAAATTGCAGTATCTGTGCCATGCGCCTTTCTCCCTGGCGGCGATGGGCTCCGGCGTTCCTGCCAGAGCCACGCGTGTACCCCCTCTTCGGCCGCTTTGCGGATTCCTTTAGCGCCTGAATGGATAGTTTGTAACGATGCTGTCCGCTCAACGGCATTGAAACAAACGATTTCACACCAGCCTTCGCCCCGGGTATCGGGTGAGGAATCGAACCTTTCACCCGGAGGATGCCATGAGCGATGCGGCCCATACGGCCATGTGGGAAAAACTTGACCTGGACATCGAGGCCCACGATGCCCTGCTGACCGTTCTGGGGAAATTTTACGGCGACATCTATTTGGCCCAGGAAGGGCGGCTTCAGGGCGCGGAGTATCTCGATTTCGTGCTCTCGGAAGTCCACGGGCTGCGCATCAAGGAACTGCAGGACGCCAAGGCCGCCGGCCAAAAGATCGTGGGCACCTTTTGCGTGTTCGTGCCCGAAGAGCTGACGCTCGCCGCCGGGGCCGTACAAGTCGGCCTTTGCGCCGGGGCCAAGGCCGGCACAGAACTGGCCGAAACGCTCGTGCCGCGTAACACCTGCGACCTCATCAAATCCTTTATCGGCTTCAAGCTGGCCCGCATCTGCCCGTACACCGAATCCTGCGACCTGATCGTCGGCGAGACCACCTGCGACGGCAAGAAAAAGGCCTACGAGGCCTTTGGCGAACTCGCCCCCATGCACGTCATGGAAGTGCCCCAGTGCAAGAACGCCAACGACCGGGCGCTGTTTCGGTCCGAGCTGGTGCGCTACAAGGAAGCCCTGGAGCAGCTCACCGGGGTGGCCATCACCGCCGAGCGGCTGGCCGACGCGACCAAGGTCGTCAACGCCAAGCGCCGGGCGCTTAAGCGCCTGTCCGCCCTGCGCGCCGCCGATCCGGCCCCGATTTCCGGCCGCGACGCCCTGCTCGTCAACCAGATCAGCTTCTACGACGACCCGGTGCGCTTTACGACCAAGATCAATGCACTGTGCGACGAGATCGAGGCCCGCATCGCCGCCGGCCAGGGCGTGGCCCCGGCCAAGACCCCGCGCCTGCTCCTCGCCGGCTGTCCCATGGCCGTGCCCAACTGGAAGCTGCCGTATCTGATCGAAAGCTCGGGCGCGGTCATCGTCGGCGAGGAATCCTGCATCGGCGAGCGCAACAGCCGCGACCTCACCGACGAGACCCCGGCCGATCTCGAATCCATGCTCGACGCCCTGTGCGACCGGTATATGAAGATCGACTGCGCCTGCTTCACGCCCAACGACGAGCGGCTCACCCACATCGCCGCCCTGGCCAAGGAGCTTGGGGCTGACGGCGTGATCCACTACGGCCTGCTCTTCTGCCAGCCCTACGCCCACGAGGCCATGAAGGTGGGCAAGGCCATGGCCGCCGCTGGCATTCCGTATCTCACCATCGAGACGGATTACGGCATGGAGGACGCCGGGCAGCTCAAGACCCGGGTGGAAGCCTTTGTGGAGACGCTTTCGTGACGGAATACGCGGGCCTGGACATCGGCTCGCGCGGCATCAAGCTGGTGGTGCGGCGGGGGGGCGCGGTGGTGGCCTCCCGCCGCCTGCCCACCACCTTCGACCCGTTGGGGCAGCTGGAAAAGCTCCTGGCCGGCGGCGTGCCCGAGCAGCTCGCCGTCACCGGCTACGGCCGGGAGCTGGCCCGGCAGCGCTATCCCTTTGCCCGGGCCTTGACCGAGATCAAGGCCCACGCCCTGGGCGCGGCCAGCCTTTTTCCCGACGCCGCAACGCTCCTTGATATCGGCGGCCAGGACACCAAGGCCGTGGCCCTGCTGCCGGGCGGCAGGGTCGGACGCTTCGAAATGAATGACCGCTGCGCCGCCGGCACGGGCAAGTTCCTGGAATTCACGGCCACGGTCTTTGGCCTGTCGGTCGAGGAGTTCGGCCGGCTGGCGCTCACCGGCGACGACGCGCCGCTTGTCAGTTCCATGTGCACGGTCTTTGCCGAGACCGAGGCCACCACGCTCATGGCCCGGGGCGTGTCCCCGGCCAACATCGCCCTGGGGCTGCACAAAGCGGTGGTCTCGCGCACCATGGCCATGCTCGGCCGGGTGGGCTTGGCTGCGCCCGTGGTCTTTGTGGGCGGAGTGGCCCGAAATCCGTGCATCGTCCGCCTGCTGGCCGACGCCCTGGGCCGGGAACCGCTCATTCCGGCCGAGCCGGATCTGACCGGAGCCCTGGGCGCGGCCCTGTGGCTGGAGACGGCCGCGACCTGATCGCCGGTTCGGACGTTCCGGCCGGCCAGGCCTCCCCATCTTCCGGGATGGGCTCGAAACGCTTGTCCGCCAATCGTAGCGACATCCACGCCCGCCGTCCCCCAAGCACCTCTCGCCCCCCTCCCCGGCCAGTCCGCCCCCCTCGGCCATTGCCGGGTCTGGCCACATTTTTCATCGCATTCTGCAACCCACTCGATTCACGAACTATTCCGGAAGTCAAACACCGTAACCCGATTGCAGCGGCCAGCGACAGGACTCTTGCCGGATCATTTCGTTTCATAAATTAATAGTTAATTTTTAGTAACTTGTTTTCCATTTTCTCCAGGCGTAGCCCGATTCCCCGGCAGCCTCCGGAACGCCGCCGGAGGGCGCCGGCGCCTTGATGGCAGCCCGCTCGAACCCTGCCTGTTTCATTGGAGGAAGGACGTATGAACAAGTTTGGATGTCTCGCCTTGACCGCTTCGCTGCTCTTCGGAACAGCCGTCGCGGCCGGGGCCGCCACCGAAGTCAAGATGACCGGTGACGCCCGCGTGTATGGCAATTTCTTCGATGGACGCAACTTCACCGGCTGGAACAAGGCCGGGACCAAGACCGAGGACAACTTTGAAATCTGGGAACGCTTCCGTCTGCGTTCCGACTTCATCGCCAACGAAGCCGTGAAGTTCCGTTTGGGCATCAAGGTGGAAGATGTCTGGGGGCATGGCACCTTTACCGCCGCCAACCCGGATGCCGCCACCTCCCTCCAGGTCGATCTGGCCTACCTGCAGTTCAAGGTGCCTGGCTGCCAGGACATCGAAGTGACCGCCGGTTTGCAGGAAGTGGACCTGCCCCAGAGCGGCCTGTTCTCCGGCAGCCCGGTCTGGAGCGACAAGATGGCCGCCCTGACCGTCACCGCGCCGCTGATTGACAAGACCCTGTCGCTCATGACCGGCTTTGGCCGCCTGATCGACACCAACCGCACCTACGACGCCACGACCACCCAGGTGCCCGACGAGCTGGACGCCTACTTCCTGGCCCTGCCCGTCACCCTGGAAGGCTTCAAGGCCACGCCCTGGGCCATGCTCGCCATGGCCGGGCGCAACACCAACTACGGCTTCAAGGACACCACCGACACGGTGGAATCCGGCAACAGCTTCGCCAACACCCTGCTCTCGGCCGGCAGCTCCGCCAACATGACCAAGGGCTACGGCACGGGCCGCTGGAAGAACGGCCAGAACCCCTACTACTGGGCCGGCGGCGCGTTCGAGGTGACCGCCCTTGATCCGGTGCGCTTCTACGCCGACGTCATCTACGGGGCCGGCGCGGCAAACGACACCAAGGGCGCCAAGCGCGAAGGCTGGATGGTCGACGGCGGCGCGGAATACACGGGCCTCGACATGGTCACCCCGCAGGTCTTCGCCTTCTGGTCCACCGGCGAGGACAAGTCCACGTCCAACGGTTCCGAGCGGATGCCCTACATGCGCTCCTCCTGGGGTCCGGGCAACAGCTTCCTGTTCGACAGCAGCCAGGAACTGGCCAAGGGTTCCAACATGTACGTGTCGCCGGTCGGCAACTATGGCATCGGCGCATCGCTCAACAAGATGTCGTTTCTCGAAAACCTGACCCACCGTCTGACCTTCGTCTACCTGCGCGGCAACAACTCGGCCCGGGCCATCCGCTATGCCCGCACCGCCTTTGCCAACGACTACTTCACCATGGGCCACGATCTGACCACCAACGAGTACCTCATGGGCCTGAACTTCGACACGAAGTACATGATCTATGAAAACCTCGCCGCGGTCATGGAAACGGGCTGGGCCCACGGCCAGTTCCAGGAAAGCGTCTGGGGCCACCGCCTGGTGCACCAGGCCAGTGAAAACGGCGACAACGCCTGGAAGATGGCCCTCGGCCTGACGTACAAGTTCTAGCGGATTCCTGCCATCGGCGCATCGAAGGGGGGCCTTGCGGCCCCCCTTTTTTGCTTCCGGCCGGTCCTCGCGCCGGCAAGGCTCCCGGCCGCGACGCCGCCCGGGCAACGCCTTCCCGGAACGAAAAAATGGCGCTATGCTGCCCGCCGGCTGCCGCGCAACCGACGGCCTGTCGCGGCCGGTTGACGCCGCGCCCCGGGAAACACGCACTGCGTCCGGGCCGCGCCGGTCGCGGCCGCGTCCCATTTCAAGCCAAGGAGC
>JBKICS010000241.1:0-8185 GCA_046567015.1 Acidobacteriota bacterium
GCTCGCCGCCTACTGGGCCGGCAAGGCGCTGTATGTCACGGGCGCGCTGTTTGCCATCGCCAACTGGGTGGTGACCTACCGCTTCATTATGCCGCTCAATCGCCAGCTCCTGGCCGCCGACCCGGACACGGCCGACGCCGCCGTCCGGGCCCAGTTGGAGAAGTGGAACCTGCTCCACGCTTCGCGCACGGGCCTGGGGTTTCTGGCCGTCGTCTGCTTTTTCCTGGCCATCATTTCCTGATCGCCCCCCCCCGACACCCGGCCATGCTCCCGCCGTTTGCCATAACCCCACCCCCCAGGTGGGATTCCAAAGGGCTCAGCCCTTTGGCCGCCGGAGGCACTCTTTAATGACCACACTCCCGGACGGCGACCATCCAAGCATCTGTCGCGGCTGCCATGGCGGCTGCGCCGCCCGGCTGACGCTGGCCGGCGGGCGGGTCGCGCGGGTGCGGCCGGGGTTGGGCTCGCCGTTTAATCTGGGGAGGATGTGCGTCAAGGGCCTGTCGATCCCGGCCATGCTGTACCATCCGGACCGGCTGACGGTCCCGCTTAAGCGGGTGGGCGAGCGGGGGAGCGGGCGTTTTGCGCCGGTCTCCTGGGACGAGGCGCTTGGCGACATCGCGGCGCGGCTGGACGGCTTTCGCCGCGAGACCGGCCCGGAGTCCGTGGCCCTTGGCCAGGGGACCGGGCGGCCGCATTATTTCCACGTCATCCGTTTCGCCAACACCTTCGGCACGCCCAACTGGTACGAGCCGGGGCTGGCCAACTGCTTTATTCCGCGCATCACCGTGTCCAACCTGACCTATGGCGGCTTCGTGGCCGGGGATTATTACGGCGACACGCCGCCGCGCACCATCCTTTTCTGGGGCCACAATCCGCTGGTGTCCGGGCCGGACGGCGAGCTCGCCTTTCCGGTCAAAAAGGGGCTCGCCGCCGGGGCGTTCGGCATCGCCGTGGACCCCAGGCGAAGCGAGACGGCCAAACGCTGCGGCCTGTGGCTGCCCATCCGCCCGGGCACGGACGCGGCGCTGGCCCTGGCCATGATCCGGGCGATCATCGAGGAGGGCTGGTACGACCGGGAGTTCGTGGCGCAATACACGACAGGTTTTGACGAGCTGCGTGCGGCCGTGGCCGCCTGCACCCCGGCCTGGGCCGAGGCCGTGACCGGCGTGCCGGCGGGGGCGATGCTGGAAGCGGCCCGGCGCTACGCCCTGGACAGGCCGTCGATCCTCGACTGGGGCGTGTCGCTGGAGCAAAATCCCAACAGCCTGCAGACGGTTCGGGCCGTGGCCATCCTACGCGGGCTCACCGGCAATCTCGACGTGCCGGGCGGCGACGTGTTCGGGGAAGACCTCATCGGCGCGTATCCGGTGCTGCGCCAGGAACTGCCGGCCGATGCCCTGGCCAAGCGCATCGGCGCGCAGCAGTTCAAGCTCCTCGGCGGCTTCCGGGCGTTCATGCCCTCGGCCCACATCCCCGGGCTTTTTTCGGCCATACGCACGGGCGACCCGTACCGGGTGCGGGGACTCCTCCTTTTCGGCAACAATCCGCTGGCCACGGTGGCCGATTCCCAAATGGTTCTGGAGTCGCTCAAGGCCCTGGATCTGCTGGTGGTCACGGACCATTTCCTGACCCCGACGGCCGCCATGGCCGATTACGTGCTGCCCGGGGCCATGTGGCCGGAGATCGACGGCCTGATCGAACTGCCGCTGGTGGCCCCGCGCGCGGTGTGCGCCCACCGCAAGCTGGTTTCTACAGGGCAGTGCCGGCAGATCGAGCATATCTTAAATGACCTGGCCGCCCGGCTGGGCCTGGCCGGGGCCGACGAGCCGCTGGAAGCGATCTTCGACGCCCGGCTGCGCCCGGCCGGGGTGACCTTTGCCGAGCTGGCCGAGCGCGGCATGGTCCTGCCGCCGCCGACCTATGGTCGTTACCGGGAAAAAGGCTTTCGCACGCCCTCGCGCAAGGTGGAGCTGTACTCCAAGCCGCTGGCCCGCCTGGGCTACGATCCTTTGCCCAGCTTCCGGGAGCCGCCGGAAAGCCCGGTTTCGACGCCGGACACCGCCCGGGAGTACCCGCTTGTCCTGACCACCGGGGCCAGGCGGCCGGAGTTTTTCCACAGCGAGGGCCGCCAGATCGCGTTTTTGCGCGCCCGGCGGCCCGATCCGCTGGTGGAGCTGGGGCCGGAGACGGCGGCGCGCTGCGGCGTGGCCGACGGCGACTGGGTGCGGGTTAAAAGCCCGCGCGGCAGCATCCGGATGCGGGCTCGGGTCACGCCGGACATCCGGGAAGGGGTGGCCAGCGTGGACCACGGCTGGTGGTTTCCGGAGCGTGGGGCAGGCAACTTTGGCGAGCTGGAGTCGGCGGCCAACGTGCTGACCAACGCCGGACCGCCGTACGATCCGGCCTTCGGCTCCTACCAGCTGCGGGGGCTTTTGTGTTCGGTGGCCAAGGAATGAGGCGGCTGGCCGAGCGGGCTCAGCTTCCCCGGCGGGGAGCGTCGGCCTTGGCCTGGGTCTTGGGGGCGGCGGGCGGCTTTTTGGGGGCCAAGCCCGGGTGGCTGTCCTTGAGCATGCCGTAGCGGGTCATGATTCGGTCCACGTAGGTGAGCGTTTCCGGGATGTTGGGCACGCCGCCGCAGCGGGCCACGGTCTCCGGGCCGGCGTTGTAGGCGGCCAGGGCCAGGCGCAGGTCGCCGAAGCGGGTGATGAGCTGGCGCAGGAATTTCGCGCCGCTGGCCACGTTGCGCTCGGGATCGAAGGGGTCTTGCACGCCGAACTGGGCCTGGGTGTCGGGCATGAGCTGCATGAGCCCGGCCGCGCCCTTGGGCGACACGGCGCAGGAGGAAAAGCGCGATTCCTGCTCGATGACGGCGTAGAGCAGCTCCGGGGCCAGCCCGTTGGCCTGGCTTTTTTCGCGCACCAGATCGATCAGCGGACCGGAGAGGATGACCGCCGGATAGCCCGACGGCCCAAGGGACGCCGTGGCCAGGCGGCGATAGGCCCGGATGGCTTCGAGAATCCAGCCGTCCTTGCGGTCCTTGGACACCGCCCCCTTCTCGTGGATGACCTTCTTGATGGCCTCGAAGCCGAGCTTGGGATCGGCCGGGCCTTCGAAAATAAGGACGTAGTGCTCGTCGCGCTGCTCTTCGCTCAAATGCACCAGGCCGTAGTCGTCCTCATAGCCGTACAGCGTAAACGCTTCGGTCCTGACAGGGCTGAGAGAAAGTAGAGTCCCCAGCAAAATCGGGGCAAGGGTATGTTGCATCATGGCTCCGGCGGGTTCGCCATCCTCCCATAGGACGGCGAACCCGGCCGGTCAAGGGGCGGCTACTTGCCAAACGGGCATTTGGGATAGGTGCAGGAGCGGCACGACAGGCACATGGAGCCTTCGGCCAGCTCGGCCAGATCGCGCCGGGTGAGGGTCAGGCCGGCCAGCACCCGGGGCAGGAGCAGGTCGAAACTGGTGGTGCGGTGAAACAGCGCGCAGGCCGGCACGCCGATGACGTCGGCCCCGACGATGCGCCCGACCAGGGCCATGGCCCCGGGCAGGACCGGCATGCCGTGCACGGCGTCGGTCAGGCCCGCGTCGTCAAGGCCCAGGCGCGTGACGTCGTCGGGATCGACCGACAGCCCGGCCGTGGTGATGATCAGGTCGGCCCCGGCGGACAAGAGCTCGGCCACAGCCGATGCCACGGCGGTCCGGTCGTCGGGAACCTTGCGCACGGCCACCACCTCGCCGGAAAGCGCCTCGACCTTGGCGCGCACCACCGGCTCGAACTTGTCCTCAATGATGCCGGAATAGATCTCCGTGCCCGTGACCAGCACCCCGGCCTTGGCCTTGCGAATGGGCAGGATGGTGAAAAGGGGCCCGTCGGCCAGGACATGCATGGCCAGGTCGAAGACGCGGCGCGGCAGGTAGAGCGGAATGGCCCGGGTGCCGGCCACGGCCTTGCCCGCCTCGACCACCAGATGGGACTGGCGCGAGGCGCACATGACGCCCTCGATGCAGTTAAAGGCCGTCAGCCGCTCCCGGGCCACGGTCAACAGCCCGTCGGTTTCGGCCACAAGCTCGATCTTGCCCTCGCGCGGCGGCCCGGAATGCCTGAGCCCCACTCCGGCCATGGCCGTGGCGAAGGCCAGGGCGGCCTCGTTTTCGTGGACGAAATCCCCCAGCGGCTCGGACAGGTCTTCGACGTAGAGGCTGTTTTTGCCCATGGTCTGCAGCCGGCAGACGTCACTGGCCTGGATGTCGACCCCGGCGGTGAATTCCACGCCCTTGGACTGGCCCGGCACGATGCGGGTCATGTCGTGGAGCGCCCGGCGGCCGGCAGCCTCGTCCACGGGCACGGCCCGCAGGCGCGGGGAGTCGTTTTCGATCAGGTAGGGAGCCTCGCCGGCGCAGCCCCGGCAAATGGCCCCGTCGGCCTTGGGATAGCCCTCGCCGCAGGCCGGGCACACGGCAATGGCCCCCATGTTGGGCTTGATCAGAAGCGACGGGCGGATGGCGATGGGCGCGATCCGGCAGATGTCCCGGGCGGCGGCCTTGATCTCGGCGAAGAGTCGGACCTTGTCTTGCTCCTTTTTCGGCTTGGTCTTTAAAAACCAGGCCTGGATCTCCGGCCAGTTCCCCAGGTGCTTGGGGTCGAGCCAGGCCCGGTAGCCCCGGCCGGTGTGCTTGTCGTAAAGGCTTAGGGCATAGCGGCCGAGGTTTACTACCCGCATCCAGCCGTTGCCGTAGCTGGGGGGAGTCAGGATCTGCACGGCGTCGGGCAGGCATTTTTTCGTTTCCACCACGGCGTCGAAGAGCGTTCCCTCGGGCAGCATGGCCCGGGCCGCGTCCACCATGTAGCCGCCGATGATGAGTCCCGGCGCCGGGTTGCCGTGGAAGGCGGCGGCCACGCCCAGGAATTCCTCGAAGGTGTAGGGGCCGATGGAGCTGTCGTGAGCCTTGAGCTCGGTCATTTTTGACATAGTCTATCTCGCAAGGCAGCGCCCGACGGTCGGACGGCAGCGCGGCAGGGTTACGACACGTTGGCGTAGACGCGGTTGAGCAGGGCCTTGAGCGTGGCGACTTCCTGGCTGGTAAGCCCCAGGCAGGCCCGTTCCAGGCAGGTGACGCCGAGATCGAGCAGCTTGTCCTTGAGGGCGTTGCCTTCCTCGGTCAAGTGGATGCGGTGGCTGCGCCGGTCCTTGGGATCGGGCTTTCGCATCACGAGCTGCTTGTCTTCGAGGATTTTGAGCAGCCGGGTGACGTTGGGCTTGTCCTTGTCGGCCCGCCGGGCCAGTTCCACGGGGGTCTGGCCGTCAGCCTCCCACAGGAGGTTCAGGATGCCCCACTGGTCCACGGTGATGTCCTCGCCGGCTTCCTGCAGGATGGTGTTGCCGAGCAGACGCAGCTTGAGCGCCGTGCGCACCAGCAGGAAACCCAGGGATTGCCGCAACGGAAAGGGACGAACGTCCTCGGGAGTTACCAGTGAGCCTTCCATAGTAATTTTGAGCATAATGGCCGGCAGCGGCACAGTCAACGGCTTTTCAAAAATTCGTGACACCATCTGTCATAATCGGCCGATGGCCGGGAAACGCGGCGGCTCTTCGCGAGGGATGGTCCTGGGCGAAGGGCCGCCGCGTGTTCGGCCTAGACCGGGCGCACCGTGACGAAATGCTCCTGCATGCACACGCCGCCGCCGCCCTTGTCCCAGTTGGCGATGCCCTGGGGCATGAGTTCGTTGTCGGCCACACCCCGGTCCCTGGCCCGGCTTTCGACAGGCAGGGTGTGGCCGAAGCCATGCACCATGAAGACCGTCTCGGGGTGGATGCCCTCGGTGACCTTGGCCCGAATCCGGCCGGCGTGGGCGCCGTTTTGCACTTCCACCATGGCACCGTCGGCGATGCCGAGCCTGGCGGCCTCGTCGGTATGAATCCACAGCTCGTTTTCCGGCATCTGGGCAAAGAGCAGGGGGTTGTTGACGGTATGCCCCTGGGTGTGCAGGCCGATGCGGCCAAAGCTCACCCGGTAGCGGCCCGGCGGCGGCGAGGCCGGCGAGACGTACGGGGGCAGCGAGGCCAGCCCGTCGGCGGCCAGCTTGGCTGAGACGATCTCGATCTTGCCCGAGGGGGTCTTGAAGGTCTTTTCGTCCACCGGGCGATTGAGCGGCCCGCCGAGCTTGACCATGCCCGTGGCGTCGAAGTCCGGGATGGTCACGCCGGTGCCCTCCAGCTGGAAGTCCCAGATGGCCTCGATGGAATCGAAATCAAGCTCCTTTAGCCCCATGTGCCGGGCCAGGTCGCGGTAGATCTCCCAGTCGGCCCGGGTGTCGAAGCGGGGGGTGAGCGCGCGCTTTCGCACGAAGAACTGCGGCGCGGCCCCGGCCTTGGAGGCGATCATGGACTCGCGTTCGAGATAGGGCGACATGGGCAGCACCACGTCGGAGAACCAGGCCGTGTCCGACCAGGAGAAGGTCACGGACACGAGCAGTTCCAGGTTGTCCAGCTTGCCTTTGACGTCGGCCGTGTCCGGGAAGGACATGAGCGGGTCGTGGCGGTGGGCGATATAGGCCTTCACGGGGTAGGGCTCGCCCGTGACCATGGCCTCGAAGGCCAGGTTGACCAGGCCGGGCCCGGCCTCGAAGTGGCTGCGGCCTTCCATCCAGCCCACGCCGTCCACGCGCTTGTCGGCGGGCTTGGGGAACAGGTCCACGAGCTGTTTGAGGCCCTTTTTCCCGACATGGGCCGGCTTGTTGACCAGGGGCAGGCCGCCCTTGGCCCCGATGGAGCCGAGCAGGGCGTTTATGATGTAGGCGGTGCGGCAGACCTGGAAGGAGTCGCCGTAGCGGGCGGTCATCCAGCCGGGATGCCAGATGACGGCCGGGGCGGCGGAGGCCAGCTGGGTGGCCAGTTCGCGGATGCGCTGGGCCGGCACGCCGGTCTCGGCCGCGGCGAAATCCGGATCATAGGGCGCGACAAAGGCTTTCAAGGCGTCAAGATCGGCGATCCAGGCGGCGGCGAAATCCTTGTCGTAGAGGTCGCGGGTGAGCAGTTCGTGGATCACGGACAGGTTTAGGGCGTAGTCCGTGCCCGGGCGCACCATGAGGAAGGTGTCGGCCTTGGCCGCGGTGACCGTCGAGCGCACGTCGATGCAGGTGATCCGCGCGCCGGCGTCCTTGGCGTCAAGCAGATCGTTGACTTCCTTGACGTTTATGGCCTCGAAGATGTTTCGGGTCTGGAGCACCACGTGCTTGCTGTTCTTGTAATCGTAGGCCACGTCCTTGCGGCCGAAGCCGAACAGGCTCAAAGCGGCGTGCTGCACGTTGCGGGCGCAGGCCGAATCGTGGTTGCAGTAGTTGGGGCTGCCGAGGCCCTTTAAAAAGGCCCGGTGCATGTCGCGAAACGGTCCGCCCCGGTCGGAGAGCAGGATGGAGCGCGCGCCGTGGGCGTCGCGGATACGGGCCAGTTCGCCGGCCACGTAGTTAAGGGCTTCGTCCCAGGAGGCCTTGCGCCATTTGCCTTCGCCGCGCGCGCCGGCGCGGATCATGGGGAACTGGGGGCGTTCGTCGTCGGCAATCAGCGCCCCGCCGGCCGCGCCTCGGGCGCACAGCGCCCCCTTGATGCCGGCGGCGTGGGGGTTGCCTTGCAGGTACACCACCTTGTTGCCCTCGACAGTGGCCATCATAGGACAGCGTACACTGCACATGCCGCAGACGCTGTAGACGTTTTCTCGTTTCATGACGTGCTCCGATTCAGGCGGCGTTGCGTATGCCGGAGAGTTTTAATTCCTTCACGAACTAGCAGGAATCCGTGATCCGTGGCAAGGGAAAAGTGTTGTGAAATGAGGAACGTGCAATGTACAGAATCACGAACGAAAACCAAGATGCTTGTGAAGCGGGGAACTTGTGCCCCATGCGTTGACAAGGGGGCCAAAAACCCGTTTAGACTGGGGGAAACCAAGGTTCGGGCGCTTGCGGCTCACGGCCCGGGGAGGTCAGGCGTGTCTGTATCCGATTTGATTCGCGAGGCGGCGACGGGGCTCAAAAGCCTGTTCGTCGGGCTTGGCATCACGGGCAAGGCCTTCACCCGGCCGGCCGTGACGGTGATCTACCCCCGCCAGGAGGTGGGTAACCTCGACACCTACCGGGGCCATGTGGAACTCATCGGCCGCGAGGACAATCCGACCCTGCCGCGCTGCA
>JBKICS010000242.1:0-4113 GCA_046567015.1 Acidobacteriota bacterium
CCTCGGCCGAAGGGTTCCAGGCCGTGTGGCGACCTTCGAGCGCATGCACCACGATGGCGTCGTTGCAGTCGAGAACCACAACGGCCAGTCGGCTCAGTGCCAGGCTGCATGCCAGCGTTGCCGCAGGGCGTCCTCGGGCAGCAGCCAGACCGCGCGGTGGGCCGCGACCAGGGCGGCGGGGCTTTCCAGCAGGGCCGTTTTTTCGGCGCGCGTCAGGCCGGCGGGACCACGGTTGACCGCCTTTTCGACAAGTTCCTCGCGCACGGCCGCGTTTTCCCTGGCGGTCCGGGATGCCCGACCAATGAGGCCAAGCCGCCGGCCGCAGGCCGTTGGATCGACCACGGCCAGCGCCACGCCGCAATCACGGGGGATGCCAAGCGGCCGGGGGGCCAGGGCGTTTCGTTCGTGAAAGGCCGCAAGCTCCGAGAGCTCGCGCGGCGGCTGCACTTCTTCGGGAATAAGCAGCAGCCCAAGCGTCTTGAGCCATCGGCCAAGACCCGGCAAACTCGTGACCACGGACAAGGGAATGGCCAGCAGCAGCGGCCCGAAAATGGGGCACACCCACCAGAAAAACTCCCGGTTGTACAGATAGAGCGTTCCGGCCCACAGGCCGGCCAGGAGCGTGCCGCCCAGGTGAAACCGCACCGCCTCGGACCAGGGGGTGGAACGGTCGTCGCGGACCTGCCGGCCCCAGCCGGTTTCCCGCCCAAGCAAGGTGATGCTGACGAATTTGCTGTGAAAGAGCATGCGCACCGGGGCCAACAACGACGAAACGAACACCTCGATGACCATGCTGACCGCCAGCCGCCAAAAACCGCCGAAAAGCCGACGGCGGCCTTTGACCAGGACCAGGAAGGCGGCGAATACCTTGGGCAGAAAGAGCAGCACGCCGGTGGTGGCCAGAAGGCTTAGGGCCCACCACGGTTCCCAGATCGGCCACTCGGGGAACAGCGTGCGCGTCGGCGGGAAATAGGTCGGGGGGGTGAGGGATTCGATGATGGCCTCGGCCGTGGACACGGCCAGGAACAGGAACCAGAGCAGGGCCGAGCCGTAGGCCATGACGCCGTTTAAAAACAGGGCCCGGTGGACCGGAATGAAGCCCCGGGTAAAGACCAGCCGCAGATGCTGCATGTTGCCCTTGCACCAGCGCCGGTCCCGGGCCAGCTCGGCCAGCAGGTTGGGCGGCGCTTCCTCGTAGCTCCCGGGCAGATCGTAGGCCAGCCAGACGCTCCAGCCGGCCCGGCGCATGAGCGCGGTCTCGACGAAGTCGTGGCTGGAGATTTCGCCGCCAAGCGGTGGCTTGCCGGACAGCCGGGGCAGGGCGCAGTGGCGCATGAAGGGGCGGATGCGAATCAGGGCGTTATGCCCCCAGAACTGGGCGTCGCCCAGGAGCCAGAAGCTTAAGCCCGCCGAGAACATGGGGCCGTAGAGGTGGCTGGCGAACTGCTGCAGCCGGGCCAGGAAGGTCTCGCGCCCGACGATGGACGGAACCGATTGCAGGATGCCCACCTCCCGCCGGGCCTCCATGACGGCCACCATGCGCTCGATGGTTTCGCCGCTCATGACGCTGTCGGCGTCCATGACCAGCATATAGACGTACCGGGCTCCGAAACGACGGCAGAAGTCCGCGATGTTGCCGCTTTTCATCTTGGTGTTGACCCGGCGGCGGCGATAGAAGATGCGCTCCCGTCCGCCCAGCCGCTCCCGCAGGCCGGCCCAGGCCGCCTCTTCCTCGGCCCAGGCTTCCGGGTCGCGGGTGTCGCTTAAAAAGAAGAAGTCGTACCGGCCGATGTCGGCGTGGCGCTCAAGGGAGCGGTAGACCGATTCCATGCCGGCCGTGACCCGGTCCATGTCCTCGCCGTAGACCGGGAACACGATGGCCGTGCGCGCCTGCGGCCGGGGCGGCGCATCGCCCGGCCGGGGCCGGGTGACGGCAAAGCGGTCAAAGCGCAGGATCAAGGTGAAAAAACCGACCATGGCCGTCCAGAAGCCGACGGAGATCCAGGCAAAGAGCATGGCGAAAACCAGCAGCAGGATTTTTTCCAGGATCGTGCCGCCCTCGTGGGGCAGGACCGAGGCCATGCGCATGACCGCAAAGGCGGTTGGCGCGAAGATGAGCACGGCCAAGGCCATGCGCCGGCGGCCAGCCACCGTGTTCCAGTGTTGATTGAAGGCAACGTCCGGCGCCGTGGAGTCCTTGGGAGGATGCCCTTCCTCGGGAGTCGGCGTGCCCACGGCCTTGCCCAGCGCCTTGCGCCAGATCCGCAGTCCCATGCTCTCCGGGGCCATGGGCGTGCGGGTCAGGGGCGGGGTAGGGTTTAACCCCGTATCGGGTCGCGGGACGGCCAGGCGCGTCATCAGATCGGCCATGGCTTGCCTCGTGGCCGCATCAGGGGCGCTGATTTCGGTGGGGAGCCGGGCGAGGCTCTCCAGGGCCGTTTCCAGCCTTTTCTCCTCCGCCATGGGCAGGCGTCGCAGATAGGCCAGCAGTCGCGCGCCCAGGGCGTCGAGCCAGGGCTTTCCCTGGTCGTCCGAAGAATGGGAAACCGCAGCCTGGCTCATGATTTTCCCGGCGTCACGACAGAGCTCCAGGTCTCGCTGACGCTGTTGTCGTCGAATTTCAAAAAGGCCCGCAATTCGATGGCCCCGCGTTTCTCCGGAAGGATGCCTTGCAGGGAGGAGCCGCCTTCCAGGGCAATGGCAAAGGTCAGGCGGAAGCCGCCGGTGACGGGATTGCGAAAGCATTGCTGCGAAAGGAGTTTGGCGCCCGGGCCGACGCTGACCACCGCTTCGGCCTTGGCGTCCTGCTTCAGGGCAGCCAGCTTGTCGCCCATGAAATCAACGACGAAAAAGCGGCTGTCCTTGTCCGGTTGGGACAGGCGCGTGGCTGTGGTCCGAACGCCGGGCGGCAGTCCGGCCGGGGCGGTAAGCCAGCGCAGGCGGTAATCAAAGTGCAGGGGCGTTCCTGGCGCAACCTGCGTTTTGGGAACGAAATAGGCCGCCACGTTGTCGTGAATCTCCTGCTCGGACGGGATCAACACCATCTCGACCCGGCCCGGCCCCCAGTCGCCACGCGGTTCGACCCACAGGCTCGGACGTTTTTCGTAGCGCGCTTCGGTGTCCTGGTAGTCATTGAAATCCGTGTCTCGCTGCATCAGCCCAAACCCTTTGAGGTTATCTGCCTCAAAGCTGCTGGTGAGCAGATTGGCCGGATTGACTGTCGGTCGCCACAGCCATTCGCCGCTGCCGAAATGCACCAGCAGGCCGTCGGAGTCGTGCACCTCGGGACGCCAGTCCTTGCGGCTGCCCGGCAGGGAATTCTCGCCGTACAGGAACATGCTGGTGAGCGGCGCGATGCCGAGCTTTTTGATCGGCGTTCGCGGATACACCCGCGACGTGACATCCATGACGGTTTCCCGGCCCGGGGTGATGGTGAAGGCGTAGGCCCCGGTCAGGCTGTTGCTGTCCAGGAGCGCATAGATGGTGAGCGCCTTGGCGGCCTTGCCCGGGGCTGGTTTGACGATCCAGAATTCGCGAAACCAGGGGAACTCCTCGCCCTCGGGTTCGGCGGTATTGATGGCCAGTCCCCGGGCCGACAGGCCGTAGGTCTGGCCCTTGGCCACGGCGCGGAAATAGGAAGCCCCCAGAAACACGACGAATTCGTCCAGGTAGGCGGCGGTGTTGATGCCGGTATGGACCCGGAAGCCGGCGGCTCCGATGTCCGTGGCCAGTTGGTCCGGAAGATCCTTGACCTGACTGTAGTCGAACATCTCCTTGGTTACGACCAGCGGTTCGACCTTGCCGCCGTCTATGACATGCAGTTTGACGGTGCGGTCATACAAAAAGCCGGGATGAAAAAACTGCAGTTCGTAGGGCGAGTTGCTCCTGCTCCAATAGGCGCGATCCGGTTTGAAGCGGATTTTTCGCCACGTGTCGTAATCGAGTTTTTGCAGGACTTCCGGCATGGGCGGCGGGGCCTGGTAGGGTACCTTGGCCAACGCCTCGGCGGCTTGCGCGACATTTTCAAACGTGAACGATTTTGTCGCCGCCTGGATGGTCGCGGCAGGGTGAACAAGCAACGCCAAGAAGGCTGCCGCGGCCAGCGCTCCACAG
>JBKICS010000243.1:0-10648 GCA_046567015.1 Acidobacteriota bacterium
TACTTCATCGGCGTGCCGGTCATGGGCAACGCCGCCTTCAACACCTCCATGGACCACGTCAACGGCGTCCTGGCCCGAACCGCCGCCAGCCTGCCGGATTGCACCTACATCGACGTGCGCGCCGTGCTGGCCGACGCTTCCGGGGCCTATGCGCCCCTGGCCCGGACCGCCTCCGGCTCCGTGGTGAAGCTGCGGGCCGCCGACGGCGTGCATATTTCCTCGGTCGGCTCCCGCCTGCTGGCCGCCCGGCTGGTCGAGGCCATTGCCGCGCCCTCGGGCCTGCCCCGGGGCGAGATCCTGGCCGCCCTGGACAATCGCGACATCACGCCGGTGGCCAGCGCCGCCGCGACTCCGGTGCGCCCGGCCGATCTCGGCCGCCCGGTCTCCCCGAGCCTGGCCGCGTTGACGGCCCAGACCAAGGAGCCGGCCAAGCCGGCGACCACCGCCGCCGCTCCGGCTCCCAAGATCGGCACCCTGGCCGAAAACGCGCCGGATCCGGCCAAGGCCGCGCCCGTGGCCGACCCCGCCGCCAAGCGCCAAGCCGCCGCCCCGGCCCCCAAGATCGTCACCCTGGCCGAGAACGCCCCGGCCAAGGCCGCCGCGCCCGTGGCCGCCCCGGCCGCCAAGCGCCAGGCCGAGGCCCCGGCTCCCAAGATCGCCAGCCTGGCCGAGGCCGCGCCGTCGCCGGCCAAGGCATTTGCCTCCATCGCCGCCGCCCCGGCCGCCGGCTCCTACGCCGTGGCCGACCGCGATACCCTGTGGTCCGTGGCCAAGCGCCTGGGGGTTTCGCCCGAGGCCCTGGCCGCCGCCAACCCCGGCATCGATCCCCATCGCCTGTCCATCGGCCAGCAGCTAAACGTGCCGACCGGCGTTGACGAGATGGTCGCGGCCAAGACCCGGCCGGAACGCCCGGCTGCCGCCGCCCCGGCCTCCAGAACTCATACCGTGGCCGACGGCGACAATTACTGGTCCGTGGCCCGGGCCTACGGCGTCAGCGTGGCCGCCTTGACCGAGGCCAACCCCGGCGTCGATCCCACCCGGCTGCGCATTGGCCAGGGCCTGGCCCTGCCGGCCGCCGCCTCGGCCACGGCCGCCCGTCCGAGCGCCGGCAAGCATCAGGCCGAGGCCGGCGTCCTGCCCGGCGCCGGCTACGTGGTGGCCGACGGCGACAACTTCTGGACCATCGCCCGCCGTCTCGGCGTGGGCATGGACGACCTGACCCGGCTCAACGCCGGCCTCGATCCCCAGCGCCTGCAGCCCGGACAAGTGCTGGCCGTGCCCGAAAACGCCCGGGCCGACGCCCTGCGCGCCCCGGGCCAGGCCGACGGCGAAGCCCGCAGCATCAGCGAGGCGGGCCTGTACCCCGTGGCCCCGGGCGACACCCTGTGGGGCCTTTCACGCCGTTTCGGCGTTCCCTTGGACGCCTTGCTGGCCGTCAACGACGAGGTCGATCCCGCCCGCATGCGGGTCGGACAGCTGGTCACCGTGCCGGCCGAAGGGGCGGTTGCCGCCGCCGACATGTTGAGCTTCCCGGTGTCGGCCGGCGACTCCCTGTGGAGCATCGCGCGGCGCTTCGACATCAACGTCGAGGCCCTGGTCGCGGCCAACCCGGGCGTGGACCCGTTGCGCCTGCGCGAAGGCCAGACCTTGCGCGTGCCGTCGTCCCTGGCTGCCGTGGCCGCCTCGGGCGCGCCCAAGAAGCCGGCCGCTCCGGCCGACGCCGCCCAGGCCACGCCGAGCGAAGCCCCAAGCGCGCCGGCGAGTCCGTCCGTCGGTTCCGTCGATGCCCCGGCCCGCCAGCACGTCATCTCCGAGGGCGACACCATCTGGAACTTGGCCCGGACCTACGGCGTCAGCGCCCAGCGCATCCTGGCCGAAAACGCCGGCCTCAATCCGGTGCGCCTGCAGGTGGGCCAGGTGCTGCGCCTGCCCGGCGTCGTCGTGTCCATGGCCGCCCGCTAGGCCGGGCCGTTTGCGCCGTGTGGTTTTTCTGAAGAGAAGCAGCCAGTAACGCACACTACCCTGCGACCGGGCAGGCGCTTGCGGCAACGGCGCGACGCCAGGCGGTCCATTTGACCGGCGACCCGGACCAGGGTAGGAGAGGAAAAACGGGAGTTACAGGCGGAGCGACGCCATGAGCGGAAAGGTGTTGGACGTTATGGGCAGCAGGGCCGGTTTTTCCCTGATGATGGACACCCTCGACAACATCCGCGAAGTCGCGCCGACGACCGCTTTCGAACGCGGGGACGCCATCGATCTCATCTACACGGGGTCGGCTACGGCCCAGGGCGGCGTCCAGCGCAGCACCTCGGGCGTCGGCTCCCTGACCGACAAGAAGGCCTGAAGCGACGTCGTATCGGGCGGCTCCCGACGCGAGACCTCGCGTTGGCGGCAGCCAGGAGGAACGCCATGAGCGCCATCACTTTTTCCAACGCCCAAGGGGCCGAGATCGCTGGCGGCATTGTGACCAAGACGTTGGCCACCTTCAATGACGCGGGCTCCTCGTCCGGGACGTCCGCGACCGGGTTCGCCCCCACCGACAAGCAGACCTTCGGCGCGGCCGTGGTCAGCAACACGCTGGACAACCTGAATTCCGGGTCCGGCTCGTCGGCCGCCAAGGACATGAGCCAGACCTATCAGACGTCCAAGGACGTGCTCGGGGCCTACGCCTCGGGCATCGGTTCCCTGGCCGATGCCAACGCCTAGGACCGCCGGGCGAGGCGGCTAAGGGTTTTTCGCGTCGAGGCGACGGCGAGCCCTTCGTTGCGCTCGGCGGTCTGGCGCGCCGGGTCTGTCCCGTCTGCCGCAGAGGGGACGTTGCGCCATCCGGAGCCGGGGCCGAGCCGCCGGGAGCGGCGGACCTGAACCGCCGGCGATGCAGCCGCGCCGCAGACGGCGGATGATTTTGGATGCTGGGACCGGCCGGACAGCAAGGCCGGCCAGGGACTTTTTCCCGACACCGACAGGGGCGCTCCCCCTGTTTCTTCTTTTGGAAACGGAGAACGTGTGCGCAAACTGCTTCGAGTCGACATCACGGTTGCCGGCGGCGAGGAACTGGCCGAGCGGGTGGAAGCCTGGCTTTCGGACCGGGCCGCCCAGGGTTGGGAAGAGGCTGTCCTGGACGACGGCGCGGGCGTACGCTTCCGCGTCCATATGGAAGACGCGCCCCCGGCCCATGCCTTTGCCGAGGAAGCGGCCCGGGACTGGCCCGAGCTTCCCGTAAATGTCTCGACCATCGAGGAAGAGGACTGGGGCGCGGCCTGGATGGCCTTTTTCACCCCCATCGAGGTCGGCGGCGTCTACGAGATCCTGCCGCCCTGGATGGCCGACCACGACACCGGGGAGCGCCGGCCCATCCTCATCGAACCCAAGATGGCCTTCGGCACCGGCCACCACCCCACCACCGCCCTGTGCCTGGAAGCCTTTGCCGCCGCCCACGAGTCCGGCCGGATCGCGCCGGGCATGCGCTTTCTCGACCTCGGCACGGGGTCGGGGATCCTCGGCATCGGCCTGTGCCGCCTGGGCCTTACCGGCGTGGGCGTGGACATCGACCCGCAAGCCGTGTGGTGCGCCGCCGACAACGTGCGCCTAAACGGCGTGGAGGCCGCCATGACCCTGGCCGTGGGCGGTGTGGGGAGCCTGGCTGAAGGGAGCCGCTTCGAGGTGCTGGCCGCCAACATCCTGGCCGCGCCGCTCATTGCCATGGCCCCGCGCATTGTCTCCCACCTGGCCCCGGGCGGCCTGCTCGTGCTCTCGGGCATCCTCGAAACCCAGGCCGACGCCGTGACCGCCGCCTACCGGGCCGCCGGGCTCCCCGAGCCCGAGCGCCGGGTGTCCGGGGAATGGGCGTCCCTGACCTGGCGATGATTTACATTCCCTGGAAACGGGTTTATTGAGGCCCTTTCCGCGCTTTAAACCATCCACCCCAAACCGTCTTCAAGGCACAAGCCATGCACCTGAAAAAACGTGTTCTCGTCACCGGCGGCGCCGGCTTCCTCGGTTCGCACCTGTGCGAGCGTCTGCTCGATCAAGGCTGCGACGTCCTTTGCCTGGACAACTATTTCACCGGGGCCAAGCAAAACGTCCTGCATCTCCTCGACAATCCGCATTTCGAGTTGCTGCGCCACGACGTCACCTTCCCGCTGTATGTGGAAGTCGACGAGATCTACAACCTGGCCTGCCCGGCCTCGCCCATCCACTACCAGCATGACCCGGTGCAGACCACCAAGACCAGCGTGCACGGCGCCATCAACATGCTCGGGCTGGCCAAGCGTCTGCGGGCCAAGATCATGCAGGCCTCGACCTCCGAGGTCTACGGCGACCCGTCGGTGCATCCGCAGCCGGAGTCCTATTGGGGCAACGTCAACACCATCGGCTTTCGCTCCTGCTACGACGAAGGCAAGCGCTGCGCCGAGACCCTGTTCTTCGACTACCGCCGCCAGCACAACCTGCGCATCAAGGTGGCCCGCATTTTTAATACCTACGGTCCGCGCATGCATCCCAACGACGGCCGCGTGGTCTCCAACTTCATCATGCAGGCGCTGCGCGGCGAGCCGCTGACCGTATACGGCGAAGGCCAGCAGACCCGCTCGTTCTGCTACGTCGACGACCTCATCGAGGCGTTCCTGCGCCTCATGGACACGCCTGACGACTTCACCGGTCCGGTCAACACCGGCAATCCCGGCGAGTTCACCATCCTGGAGCTGGCCAAGCTGGTCATCGAATACACCGGCTCCAAGTCGGTCATCGAATACCGGCCCCTGCCCAAGGACGATCCCAAGCAGCGCCGCCCGGACATCACCCTGGCCAAGGCCAAGCTCGGCTGGGAGCCCAAGGTGGCCCTGGCCGAAGGCCTTCAAAAGACCATTGCGTACTTCGATCAATTCCTGCGGCAGCAGTAAGCTGCCCCAGGCGGACCCCTTCATGACGCACGACGCGCACAGCCGCTCCGCCTCCGGGCGGGGCGGCAAGATATCCCTTGTCGTCCCTGTCTACAACGAAGGCCCGGGGCTCTATGCCCTGCGCGACAGCCTCGTTGCGGTCATGGAGGCCACGGCCTACGACTGGGACTGCATCCTGGTCGACGACGGCAGCCGCGACGGCTCCTGGAGCATCGTCGAGGAGCTTTCCGCCGCGGACCCGCGCTTCAAGGGACTGATGTTCTCCCGCAATTTCGGCAAGGAAATGGCGCTGACCGCCGGGGTCGAGCATGCCCTGGGCGCCGACGCCGTGATCTGCCTCGACGCCGACCTGCAGCATCCGCCCGAGATCATCCCGGAACTGCTCGCCAAGTGGGAGGAAGGCTACGACATCGTGGCCACCATCCGCGAGAAGGTGGCCGACTATTCGTTGGTCAAAAAACTCGGCTCCCGGACCTTTTACTGGTTCATGAGCCGGTTCACCGACCTGGATCTGCCGCCCAATTCCACCGATTTCCGCCTGCTGGATCACAAGGTCGTGGAGACGCTCTCGAAATTCACCGAGGGCTCGCGCATGTTCCGGGGGCTCATCGACTGGATGGGCTACCGCAAGACCTACATCTCCTTTTGCGCCCCGGCCCGCAGCCAGGGCGAACCGGCCTATTCCGTCAAAAAGCTCTTCGACCTGGCCATAAACAGCTTCACCTCCTTTTCGCTCGTGCCGCTGCGCCTGGCCGGCTACCTGGGCCTTTTCATCATGACCGTCACCGTGCCGGTGCTGGGGCTCATGGTCCTGGCCAACTGGTTTTTCGGGGCCAACATCACCACCCTGGCCTTTTTCACAGTCTTCAATACGCTTTTAATCGGCATCGTGCTCTGCGCCCTGGGCATGATGTCGCTCTACATCGGCCATATCCACACCGAGGTGGTCAACCGCCCCCTCTATATCGTGCGCTCCCGCGCCGGAACCTGGGACGAGACGCAGTGAGTTTTGACGCGCCGCTTTTTTCCATCATCATTCCGTTTAGGGCCCCGGGCCGCTACATCGAGGAGAGCCTGCCCCACCTGCTCGCCCTGGCCGAAACGGATTTCGAAATCATCCTGCTCCCCGACGACCCCTTGGACGTGGCGGCCCTGACCGACGATCCCCGGGTGCGCGCCCTGGCCACCGGCCCGGTGTCCCCGGCCGTCAAGCGCGACCAGGGCGCGGCCTCGGCCCTGGGAACCTATCTGGCCTTCATCGACGACGACGCCTACCCCGACCGGGGCTGGCTGTCCGTGGCCCGGGCTGTCTTCGAAACCACCCCGGACGTGGCCGCCGTGGGCGGGCCGGCCGTGACCCCGCCCGACGACCCGTTCTGGGCCAGGGCTTCGGGGGCCGTGTTTTTAAGCCGCTTAACCGGCGTGCCCGAGCGCTACCGGCCGACCCCGCCCCGGCGCGACGTGGACGACTGGCCGACGGTCAACCTGATCGTGCGCCGCGAGGCCTTTTTCGACGTGGGCGGCTTCGACACCGCCTGCTGGCCCGGCGAGGACACCAAGTTCTGCCTGGATCTGGTCCACAAAAAGGGCGGACGCATCCTGTATCTGCCCGAGCTCTTCGTCTGGCACCACCGCCGTCCGGGCCTGGCCAAACATCTGCGCCAGATCGGCAACTACGGCCTGCACCGGGGCCATTTCGTGCGGGTGCATCCCGAGACTTCGCGCCGTCCCTGCTATTTCGCCCCGGCCGCCTGGGTGCTGTTCTTGGCCGTCGCCCTGGTCTACGGCTTTTTCTACCTGGCCGACGGCGTGTCGCCGTGGCCGGCCCTGGGCACGCTCCTGGGCCTGGGTTTTGGCGCCTATGGCCTGTTCCTGGCGGTGGTCCTGGCCGATTTGCTGCGCTTCGAATCCTTTGCCGTGGCCCTGGCCGCCATCCCCTACGTGGCGCTGACCCATATCTGGTACGGCCTGCGCTTCCTCTATGGCCTCACCCGCAAAACGCTGACCAGCTCCCTTGGCAGGTAATATGAAAATTTCCGTGGCCTATCCGCCGCTTTCCTCGGAGAAAGGGACGCCGCTTTTGACGCAAAACCGGCAGTTCCAGTGGTTCACCAATCCGACCTACATCTATCCCATGGTCCCGGCCTATGCCGCGAGCCTGCTCGCCGCGCGCGGCCACGACGTCTCCTTCGACGACGGCATCGCCGACGAGAAGCGCTACAACGACTTCATGCGCGAACTGATCGCCAAGGCCCCGGATCTGATCGCCCTGGAGACCAAGACGCCGGTGGTCACCCGCCACTGGAAGATCGTAAGCGAACTCAAGGCCGCCCTGCCCGGCACGGTGGTTGTGCTCATGGGCGACCACGTCACGGCGCTCCCCCGCGAGTCCATGGAACATTCCCCGGTGGACTACGTCATCTGCGGCGGCGACTTCGATTTCATCCTGGCCGATCTGGCCGACCATCTTTCCGGCAAGCTCCCGGACATGCCGGCCGGGGTGTGGCGGCGCGAGGCCGGCGCAATCGTCGACGGCGGCAAGGGCAGCCTCAATCACAATCTCGACGAACTGCCGTATATCGACCGCACGCTCACCAAGTGGGAACGCTACGCCTATAAAAACGGCAACTTCAAATACACCCCCGGCACCTACGTCATGGCCGGGCGCGACTGCTGGTGGGGCCGGTGCACCTTTTGCAGCTGGACCACGCTGTTTCCGGGCAAGACCTACCGCACTGTGTCCCCGGCCCGGCACGTGGCCGAGATCGAACGGCTGGTCAACGATCTCGGCGTGCGTGAGATTTTCGACGACTCGGGCTGCTTCCCGCGCGGGGAGTGGCTGGAGGAGTTCTGCCGGCTCATCATCAGCAAGGGCCTCAACAAAAAGGTCGTGCTCGGCTGCAACATGCGCGTGGGCGAACTGACGCAGGCCCAGTGGAACCTGCTCAAAAAAGCCAACTTCCGCTTCATCCTCATCGGCCTGGAGTCCATGTCTCAGGACACGCTCAATCGCCTCAAAAAGGGCATCCAGGTTTCCCAGATCGAGGAGACCATGCGCATGGCCAAAAAGGCCGGCCTGGAGCCGCACATCACCACCATGGTCGGCTATCCCTGGGAATCGCGCGAGGACGCCCGGCGCACCATCGATTTCGCCAAATCGCTGTTTTCGCGCGGCCTGCTCAATACCCTGCAGGCCACCATCGTGGTCCCCTACCCCGGCACGCCGCTGTTCGAGGAAGCCCGACAGAACGGCTGGCTGACCACCGAGAACTGGGACGATTACGACATGCGCGCCTCGGTCTGGAAAAGCCCGATCTCCAATGCCGACGTGTTGCAATTCAAGGACGAGTTGTATAAAGCCGCCCTGACGCCGGCGTTTATCATCCGCAAGATCATGAGCATCAGGGACTTCGACGACATCAAGTTCCTGGCCCGGGCCGCTTCCAAGCTGCTGGGGCATCTGCTCAACAAAAGCCGGGCCAAGGGCTGCGACTGCAAATAGCCAGGCATGCCGACCAGCCGCCAATCGATATGAGCACCATTATCCCCGCTCCCGCCGGCCTCGGCCGCGACCAGGCCTGCCAATGCCGTTGTCCGGCAGGAGGCCGCTAGCCGTGGCCCGCGTCTCCGTGGTCGTCACCACGAAAAACGAGGCCGCCAACATCGGCCACTGCCTGGCCTCGGTGGCTGCCCAGGACTTCCCGCGCGAGGATATGGAAATCATCGTCGTCGACAACGGCTCCGCAGACGACACCAAGGCCATCGCCCGGCAGTACACCGATCTGGTCTTCGACAAGGGACCGGAACGCTCGGCCCAGCGCAACTACGGCATGCTGGAGGTGGCCACCGGCCGCTACGTCATGTTCCTGGACGCCGACATGATCCTGTCGCGCACCGTCGTCCGGCGCTGCCTGGAGAAGCTCGACGCCGGCGGCCACGTGGCCCTCCATATTCCTGAAATCGTCCTTGGCGCGGACTATTTTCCGTCCGTTCGCCGCTTCGAGCGCAGCTTCTACGACGGCACCGTCATCGACGGGGCGCGCATCATCGCCAAGGACGCTTTTGCCGCCGTCGGCGGCTTCGATTTGTCCCTGACCGGCCCCGAGGACTGGGACCTGGACAAGAAGCTCAAGGGCATCGGAACCATCGGGCTCCTTTCGCGCTACGATTTCGACGCGGTGGACGCCTATGTTTCCAACCTGCCCCAAACCGGGTTCCTGGAAGCGCTGACTGGCTTCGAGGCCCGCAGCGGACAGGACGTGCCGCTTCTGTTCCACAACGAAGCCGCGTTCCACCTCGGCCGCTACCTGCGCAAGAAGACGTATTATACAGGCAGCGCCGAGGCCTACATCGCCAAATGGACCCGGCAGGACCCGGATATTGCCCGCCAATACGGCGCGGTCTACCGGTTTTTTGGCGTTTTTATTGAAAATGGTCGCTACCGAAAGCTCTTAACCCACCCGGACAAGGCTTTCGGCATGTATTTCCTGCGTTTTCTCGTGGGCGCCCTGTTTTTGGCCAGAAGAACACGCCAGGCCCCAAGCGCGTAAGCCGCCCCCGATACTCGCACCCAACCCGCCAACAGGAGTGATCCCCGTGGCAGTCGCCATCGTTACCGGCTCGGCCGGCCTCATCGGTTCCGAGACCGTGAAATTTTTCTGTGACAAGGGCTTCGACGTCGTCGGCATCGACAACAACTTCCGCAAGACCTTTTTCGGCGAGGACGCCTCCACCGAGTGGAACCGCCAGCGCCTGGAAGCCTCGCACAAAAACTACACCCACTACGACGCCGACATCCGCGACCCCGAAGGCATCGCCAAGATCTACGGCCGCTATGGCAAGGACGTCAAAGCCGTCATCCACTGCGCCGCCCAGCCCTCCCACGACTGGGCCGCCTCCGACCCCTACATGGACTTCACCGTCAACGCCAACGGCACCCTGGTGATGCTGGAAAACTACCGCCAGCACTGCCCCGAGGCCGTGTTCATCTTCACCTCCACCAACAAGGTCTACGGCGACACGCCCAACTACCTGCCCCTGGTGGAACGGGAGACGCGCTGGGAAATCGATCCGTCCCACATCTACAACGACGGCATCGACGAAACCATGTCCATCGACCACACCAAGCACAGCCTGTTTGGCGCGTCCAAAGTGGCCGCCGACGTGCTGGTCCAGGAATACGGCCGCTATTTCGGCCTACATACCGGCGTCTTTCGCGGCGGCTGCCTCACCGGTCCGTCCCACTCCGGCACGCGCCTGCACGGCTTTCTCTCCTACCTCATGCGCTGCTGCATCTCCGGGCGCAAGTATTTCATCTACGGCTACAAGGGCAAGCAGGTCCGGGACAACATCCACTCCCACGATCTGGTCAACAGCCTGTGGCACTATTTCGAGAAGCCGCGCGTGGGCGAGGTCTACAACATGGGCGGCGGCCGCTACTCCAACTGCTCCATGCTCGAAGCCATTGCCATGTGCGAGGAAATCTCGGGCAAAAAGCTCAACTACGAATACGACGAGACCAACCGCATCGGGGACCACATCTGGTGGATCAGCGGGCTCAAGAAATTCGAGGAGCACTACCCGTCCTGGAAGATGACCTACAACGTGCCCACCATCCTCAAGGAAATCTACGAGGTCCAAAAAGACGTCATGGAAACCGCGTAGCGGTGGAAGACTAAAAGAAAAGATGCCTCCGGCGGCCGGGGGGGATAATCCCCCCCGGACCCCCTTGATGGGAAAAATTCTTA
>JBKICS010000244.1:0-5167 GCA_046567015.1 Acidobacteriota bacterium
CTCGGCGCCTACGGTCTGTCCGGAGCCCTGGCCGCCCTGGCCGCCGCCCCGGCCGTCTACGGCCCGGTCTCCCGGCCGGCCCTGGCCGCCGCCGTCCTGCTCCTTTGCCTGGTCTTCCTCGGCAACCACCGCCTGTCCGAGCCGCTGGCCAAGGTCGGCTCGGCCCACGTGACCATCATCCAGGGCAACGTGGACCAGAGCCGCAAGTGGGATCCCCAAGCCGAGGCGGAAATCGTCGAAAAGTACCTGGCCCTGTCCCGAAAGGCCGTGGCCGACGCTCCCACGGAGCTCCTGGTCTGGCCCGAGACCTCCATGCCCTTCTACTTCCAGGACGGCGGGGAGCAGGCCCAGCGCATCCGGGAGTTTTCGGCGACAAGCGGCGTGCCCCTGCTCTTCGGCGCGCCGGCCTACGAGCGCAGCCTCGGCGGCCATGTCCTTTACAACCGGGCCTACCTGATCGCCCCCTCCGGCCAGACCGAGGCCTATGACAAGGAACACCTCGTTCCCTTCGGGGAGTACGTCCCCCTGGGCAACATCCTGACCTTTGTCGGCAAGCTCGTCGAAGGCGTGGGCGATTTCCGGCCCGGCAAGGACGGCCGGATCCTGCGCCAGGGCAGCCTTGCCCTGGGGACGCTCATTTGTTATGAGGCAATCTTTCCGGAACTCGCCCAACAGCGGGTTGCGGCCGGGGCCAATGTCCTGGTCAACATTTCCAACGACGCCTGGTTCGGCGATTCGGCCGCCCCGCGCCAGCATCTCGATCTGGCGTTGCTGCGGGCCGTGGAACAGGGACGGACGCTGGTGCGCGGCACCAACACGGGCATATCCGCCGTGATCGACCCCCGGGGGCGCATCATGGCCCAGGGCGGGCTCTTCACCACGTTGGCCCTGCCCTGTCCGGAGACCCCTGTCGTGTCGGAAACGACCTGGTATCACCGCCATTATTTTCTCGTCACCTGGGGCATTCCGGGCCTTCTCGCGGCGCTTGGCCTCGCCGCCCTGCTGTTCCCCGTCGGCCGGACCCGGGCGCGTCCCCGCGATCTAACCCTTTAAGCAAGCGATCACGTCATCATGTTGCAATATTCGGAGCTGCGGGCCCAGGGTACCGAACTTTTGGAAAAGTTTGAGGAATTCTGGAGGCGTCTTTGACCTGGCCAAAAGCCGCGACCGCCTGGCCGCCATTGAGGCCGAACTGTCCAAACCCGACGCCTGGGAAAACCCCGAACGCATGACCCCTCTTTTGCGGGAAAAAAGCGTGCTGACCGCCAAGGTGAGCGACGGCGAACGGTTGCAGGCCGCCCGGGCCGATCTCGACGAGTGGCTCGGCATGGCCAAGGACGACGGCAGCCCCGAGGTTCTCGACGCCCTGGCCGAACAGATCGAGTCGTTGCGGGCCGAACTGGCCGATGCCGAACTGGCCGCCTTTTTCGGTCCCGAGGACAATGCCGACGCCATTTTGGAAATCCACCCCGGAGCCGGCGGCACCGAGGCCCAGGACTGGGCCGAGATGCTCCTGCGCATGTACCGCCGCTGGGCCGAGCGCAAGCAGTTCGGCGTCAAGATGTTGGATTTCCTGCCCGGCGACGAGGCCGGCGTCAAAAGCGTCACCCTGCAGATTTCCGGTCCCTACGCCTACGGCCTGCTGGCCGCCGAAAAGGGCATCCACCGCCTGATTCGCATTTCGCCCTTTGATTCCTCGGGCCGGCGACATACCTCTTTTGCATCGGTGGACGTCTACCCCGATGCTGGCGTAGACATCGATATCGACGTCAAGGAGGAGGATCTGCGCGTGGACGTCTTCCGTGCCTCCGGCCCCGGCGGACAGCACGTCAACAAGACCTCCTCGGCCATCCGCATCACGCACCTGCCCACCAACATCGTGGTGCAGTGCCAAAACGAGAAGTCGCAGCACCGCAACCGCGAATCGGCCATGAAGGTGTTAAAGGCCCGGCTCTACGACCTGGAACTGAAAAAAATCCAGGCCGAGAAACAGGAAAGCTACGATTCCAAAAACGCCATCGGCTTCGGTTCCCAGATAAGGACCTACACCATGCAGCCCTACAGACTGGTCAAGGATCATCGTACCGGGGTCGATGTCGGCGATGTCGACGCGGTGATGGACGGCGAACTGGACAAGTTCATCCGCGGCTTTTTGCTCAGTGCCGGCAATGAAGCCCACTGACGACGGCGGAACCGGCTGTCCGCCGGACTTTCCGGACGAGGCCCTGCTGGCCGAGCTCGACGCCCTGCGCCGCATTCTCGAGCCCATGGACAAGCCGGCCGGCGCCATGGCTGGCGACGGCATGGTCATCCTGCGCCTGTGCTCGGGGCTGTCGTTGTCGGACTGGGAGACCCTGCGCAACCGCCGGGATCTGCGCGACTGGCTGGCCCTGCCCCTGTCGGCCGATCCGTTTCCCTATCTGACCCGCATCCAGCAGACGCTTAAGGAACTCGTCTTTCTCTCCGAGCACGACCCGCTGACCAAGCTATACAACCGGGGGGCCTTCGAGCGCATCCTGTCGGCCGAACTCATCCGTTCGGTCCGCTCCGGCCAATCCCTGGCCCTGGTGCTGCTGGACCTCGACGACTTCAAGCAGGTCAACGATTCCTATGGCCATCCCTGCGGCGACCGGGTGCTGGAGACCATCGGGGCGCTTCTGGCCGCTGAAAAGCGCACCTACGACTATGCGGCCCGCATCGGCGGCGAGGAATTCGCCCTGATCCTGCCCGGCGTCGGTTTGGTGCGGGCCGAAGGCGTGATCACCCGCCTCATCGAGGCCGTCCGATCGTTGCGCATCGTTTGCGACGGCGTGGAAACGCCCCTGTGCGTGACGCTTTCAGCCGGCCTGGCCTGCACCAAGGGCAAGTGCGCCATCTCGCGGGAACGGCTTTACGCCCTGGCCGACGAGGCCCTGTATACGGCCAAGAGCCTGGGCAAGGACCGGCTTTTCTCCGCCCCCATCGCCGACCTCACGGCCCCTTCGGAAAACACCCTGGTGCGGGCCGACGAAAAACGCTTCCTGTTTACCGGTTCAACCAAAGGATGACACGGTCTATGTCCCAAGCCCCAAATCCCAACGCCACCCTGTCCGTGGCCATCTTAAGCGGCAAGGGCGGCGTGGGAAAAACCAATCTCGCCCTGAACCTGAGCTATGCGCTGTTTCGGGCCGGCCACCGCATCCTGCTCATGGACTTCGACGTGGGCCTGGCCAACGTCGATGTGCTGCTCGGGCTGTCGCCGGAAAAAAATCTGCAGGATCTCTTTCGCCCCGACGTGACGGCCGAGGAAGTGGTCCTGGCCGTGGAGCCGGGCGGCTTCGATTTCCTGCCGGCGGCCAGCGGCGTGCCGGAGCTGCTGGAGATGGACGACGACATGCGCGAAGTCCTGTTCCACAAGCTCAACGGCGTGTTTAGCGGCTACGATTACCTCATGCTCGACCTCGGAGCCGGCATATCCCAGACCATCCTGTCCGTGGCCGCCATGAGCCAGATGCGGGTGCTGGTCGTCACCCCCGAGCCCACCTCGCTCACCGATTCCTACGCCGTCATCAAGGTGCTCAACACCCAGTACGGGATCACCGACTTCCATATCATCGTCAACCAGGTGGAAGGGGCGGCCGACACCCAGGCCACCTTCACCCGCCTGTCCACGGCCTGCGCCCATTTTCTGGGCTTCGAGCCGGAGCTGCTTGGCGGCGTGCGCTCCGATCCTGCCCTGCCGGCCGCCGTGCGCCGCCAGATTCCGCTGTTGCGCCACAACCCGCGCAGTCCCGCCGCCCAGGACATCGTAAGCGGCGCGGTCAAGCTCCATCGAGTCCGCCAACAACGCCAGGAAGCCATCATCGACGCGCCCGTTCTGGGGAAAATACCAATAATTCGCAAGTAAGCCTTGACGGGTACCGGTTTTTTTCGGCAATGGTATGAAATAGATGGACGATTGCTTTCCACCCGCCGCCGGCGGGGCTCGGTCAACAGTCAACAGCGCGAGGACCACGCGATGAACAAAAGCGAACTCATCAAAACCCTTGCCGAAACCAAGGGCCTGCACATCGACGAAGCCGCCGACATCGTCAACGCCTTCGTCGACTCCGTCAAACAGGCGCTGATCAACGAAGACCGCGTGGAAATACGGGGTTTTGGCAGCTTCAAGATCAAGGGATACAAGGGCTATACCGGACGCAACCCCAAGTCCGGCGACGTGGTCACCGTGGCCCCCAAAAAGCTGCCGTTCTTCCGTCCCGGCAAAGAACTCAAGGAATATCTCAATAAATAATCCTATGCGGACATTTCGTATCCTGCTCCTGGTCCTGGCCCTGACGGCAGCGACCGCAGCCCCGGCTTTGGCCGCCGCCCCGGTCCTGACCATCCTCTACGCCGGCAATACCTACGGCTATTTCGATCCCTGCCCCACCTGCGGGCCGCAAAAACTCGGCGGACTGGCGCGGCGGGCCACCGCCGTCGCGACCTTGCGCCAAAACGCCCCAACTGCCGGCAAGGTGCTGGCCGTGGCCGGTCCCTGGGAGTTCTTGCCCGAAGTCTCGGCCGCGCCGCCGGAACCCGGCAAGCTGCCGGCGGTGGCCAAGGCCCACGAACGCCTGGCCTACGACGCCATGGCCGTCACCCCCCAGGAAGCCAAGGTGCTGGCCGAGCAGAAGTCCCTGCCGCCCAAGGGGGCCGTGCTGCTCGAAGACGCCCCGGTGACCCGCATCGTCATCGTGGGCGGCGTGGCCGTGGGACTGCTCTATTTCCCCATGCCCAAGGACATCAGCGCCGTGGTGCCGGACAAGCTCATGGACGCCACGGCCAAGGCCGCCGCCGAACTGCGGGCCAAGGCCGCCCTGGTGGTCGGCATCAGCCCCTGGGGAGCACTCGACGAGGAAGCCTTCATCAACACCCGCACCGGAGCCGTGGACGTGCTGCTCGGCAGCGGCGGCGGATCGGGCTTTGCCTCCCGCATCTCCAAGGATGGCCGCACCCTGTGGACCCGGGCCTACATCAAGGGCAAGACGCTCAACCGCCTGGATCTGCTCGCCCTGCCCGGCAAATCGGGTTTCACCTGGAAGATCGGCGAGAATTTCACCGCCAAGGTCGATCCCCTGGACGAGAATTTTCCCCAGGATCCGGCGGTCGACGCCCTGCTCAAATAGCCACGGCCCGAGAGCGACAG
>JBKICS010000245.1:0-3274 GCA_046567015.1 Acidobacteriota bacterium
ATGCGGGGCAGGGCCGCCTCGGAGGAGGAGGTGCCGAGCACGAGCAGGATTTCTTCCTTGATGTAGCACAGGTAGCGCCACAGGGAGAACCCGGCCAGCCTGCAGACCACGGCCAGCACCACGAAGATGAAGATGATGCAGGTCGTGTAGACGCCGAGCATGAGGTAAAGCAGCTTGAGCAGGGCTTCGTGTCCCTGGGAGGCCACCACGTAGGCCATGGCCCCGAATGCGCCAAATGGCGCGAAATACATGATGTAATGGACGACCTTGAACAGGCCCCTCCCGAATTCGTCGATGATCTTGACGATGTTTTTGGCCTTGTCGCCGAGGTTGGCCAGGCCGACGCCGAAGAGGATGGAGAAGAAGAGCACCTGCAGGATCTCACCCTTGGCGAAGGCGTCCACCACCGAAGTGGGCACGATGTTCATGAGGAAGTCCACGGTGGACATCTTTTTCGCCTTGCCGGCAAAATCCTCGACCTTGGCGATTTCCTTCTGGTTGGCCTGCATCTTGGCGGCGTAGTCGTCCATGCCGACACCGGGCTTGTACAGGTTGACCACAACCAGGCCGATGGCCAGGGCAAAGAGCGTCATGGTCCAGAAGTAGACCATGCACTTGATGCCCACCCGGCCGACCTTGCCCATATCGCCCATCTTGGCGATGCCGGTGACGACGGTGCAGAAGATGATCGGCGCGATGATCATCTTGACCATGCGGATAAAAGCGGTGCCGAAAGGTTGCATGCTCTCGGCGAAGCTCTTCGTGGCCGGGATGAGCCCGAGCGCTATGCCAAGGACAATGCCGAAGATGACCCAGAAGTAGAGCGATTTATACACAGGTTTGTGGCCCATGGACATGCGGCTGCTCCTCGTGCTTCAGATCGTTTGCTACCTACATTCACGACATCCGCGCCGCAGCGCCTCGAAACATGGCTCCATCTGCGTCAGAAACTGACTCGCGCGGCGCTTCCGTAAACGACACCCCTGACCACCACCTCCCCGCCGACCAACGCAGTTTTGCCCCAGGCGCAACATTCATCGGACGATTTCCGTGTATATTTCGTTCTTTATACCAACTCTTCCAGACAAATGGAAGAGGGTTTCCGCGTCTGAATTTCCGATTGCGCCAACCAAATCGTGTACCGGCTTGCCGCACCACGCATCACCCATGCATCAGGCGCAGCACAACACATATGTCTCCATAAAACGACAATCCTTGCAGGGAATGTTCGGTTTTCTCCCCCGCAACAGCAGATTCCGGAACCTGTCCCAAACGCAAAAGGCCCGCCGCTTACGCGACGATCCTTTTGCGGCACTTGCCCGGGCTGCCGGTTCCCTCGGCCGATGCGCCCGTTGCAGTGGGGGCGACCCGGCTCAGGAATCCATGTCGATCAGCGAATTCCAGTCGGCAGCGAACTTGGCCAGCCCGGAATCGGTCAGGGGATGGCCGATAGGATAGTCCTGCCAGGGCTTGTCCAGGGTCAGCGTCTCGGCCGGGATGGGGGTCAGGCCGGCGGGCTGGTAGGGATAATCGGCCGGCGGCACGGGCTTTCCGGCCTTGGCCCAGTCGAGCAGCACCTTGGCCGGAGCGGTGATGATGTCGCTGCCAAGGGCCAGGGCGCACAGAAAATGTTCCATGCCGCGCACGCTGGCGGTGAGCACTTCCACATGGCCGTCGCTTTGGGCGTACATGGCCAGGACGTTTTTGATGAGATCCATGCCGTTTTCGCCCCGGTCATCGAGGCGGCCGATAAAGGGCGAGAGGAACACGTTGCCGCGTGCGGCACCCCGGGTGGCGGCGTAGACGGCGGCTGCCTGCCCCTGGCTGAAGACGAGGGTCATGTTGACGCGCCGGCCCTCGCCGACGAGCACGGCGGCCGCCTCCAGGCCGGCGGCGGTGGTCGGCAGCTTGATGTGGGCGTTGTCGATCCAGGTGTCGAAGGAACGGGCCTGTTCGAGCATGCTCGCCACCGTGGTGGTCGCGTCGGCATAGACCTCTATGGAAATGGAGCCCTGGGGCAGCATGACCGACAGCCCCTGACACAGCGCCTTGTAAAAATCGTAGATGGCCGTGCTGCTGAACTTGTTGCCGGCAACCTTGTGGCCTTGCGCTTCGGGATTTTTTGCCAACAGGCTTGGATTGGTGGTCTGGCCGTCGAGGAAGCCCAGGGCGGTCATGACCGCGCTGGTTTCCTGGGGATCGGCCCCGTCGAGGAAGATACGGGTTTTGAGATTCTCGGGTCGCATATGGGCCTCACAGCTGTGGTTTGACCGTTTTGACGCAAACGCGGGCTCAGGCGGACGCCGGCACTGCGAACACTGTCCGAATCTAAACACGCTTTGGCGGAAAATTGCAAACGAATCGGCCGCCATTGGGCGGCGTCTGCCCGGATGCGACGGCCTGGCGGCCAAGACCGGCAGCCCGGCCGGGTTGTCCCGGCTGGAAGTCTCCGGCACTGTCCCCGCCACGCGCCTTCTGCTATCCTTGAAACCGGGAATCATCCCGCCGGAGGACTCCATGCCCGAGACAACCACGCCCCCGACCCCGGACAAGGAAACCGTGGCCGCCTGGAAACAGGCCGCCGCCGCCCGGGCCGCGACGCTTGTTCAGGCCGGCATGGCCGTGGGCCTGGGGCACGGGTCCACGGCCGTGGCCATCGTGCCGCATCTGGCCGAACGGTGGCGACGGGACGAACTGGCCGGCTGCGTCTTCGTGCCGGCGGCCCATTTCCTGGCCGCAGCCCTGCGCCGGCACGGCTTGCCCGTGGCTAGCCTCAACGACTGGCCGAGCCTGGATCTGGCCCTGGACGGAGCCGACGAGATCGACGGCCGTCTCGACTGCATCAAAGGCGGAGGCGGCGCGCTGCTCTATGAAAAGATCGTCGCCCAGGCGGCCGGCCGGTTCGTGCTGGTGGCCGACGCCGGCAAACTCTCGCCGCGCCTGGGCACGCGCCACGCCGTGCCGGTGGAGGTCACGCCCTTCGCCCTGGCCCCGACCCTGGACTTCCTGACCGCCATCGGCGGGCATCCGACCCTGCGCCTGCGGCCGGACAACGATCCCATGCGCACCGAACGCGGCAACGTCATCTGCGACTGCGCCTTCGGACCCATCGCCGATGCGGCCGAGCTGGCCGCCGTCCTCGACGCCCGGGCCGGCGTGGCCGGACACGGCCTGTTCCTCGGCTTGGCGTCCCTGGCCGTCGTCGCCGGCCCGGACGGCGTGCAGGAACAGCCAATGCCTCCGGCGGCCGGGAGGGGGTAACCCCCTCCCGGAC
>JBKICS010000246.1:0-10034 GCA_046567015.1 Acidobacteriota bacterium
CCTTCGGTCTCAAAGACCATGGGCGGCAAATCCAGCGGCACGATGGTTAAGAGCTGCCCGCCCCGGGTGCGGCGGCGTTCGTAGCCGGTGGTCGTCTCGGTGACCCGCAGCCGGCCGAGGAAGACGGGGACGCCGCTGACCTGGGATTCGCCGAGCACTTCCAGGATCTCGGTGGTTTTTTGGCCGCGCGCCCGGGTGTAGTAGTCCACCTTGCCCGGGACGACGGTCACCCGGCGTTCGGGGATGTCCAGGGAATCGACCAGATAGGACACGCCCCGGTGGATGTAGACCGCGCCGGGGTGCGTCTCCTTGTAGGCGCGCATCTCGTCGATCTGGCCGATGACCGAACCGCTCGCCTCGATGGAAAACTGGCCGCCCGAGCCGCGCAGGTTGACGTCGCGGTGGGGGCGCTTGCGGGCGGCGAAATAGCGGGCTCCGTCCTTGTCGCGCAGGAGCAGGCCCTTGGCCTCCAGGATTTCGGCCTCGCGGCGGATGGCCGGATCGGCCAGGAAGGGTTCGGACAGGGCGATGGGCAGCTCGGCGGCGGCGCACTCCAGGTGCTTGGCGGCGATGGCCGGGTTGGCCGGGTTGATGACGGCCGATTCCGGCGGCCGGTCGAAGAATTCGGCCGGATGGCGCATGAAATACTGATCCAGGGCGTCCTCGCCGGCAATGAGCGCCACGGCGGATTCGCGCTGGGCCCGGCCGACCCGGCCGCCGCGCTGCCAGGCGGACATGACCGAGCCGGGATAGCCGCACAGGATGCACAGGTCGAGGCCGCCGATGTCGATGCCCAGTTCCAGGGCCGAGGTGGAGACCACGCCAAGGAGCTTGCCCGAAGCCATGGCCGCCTCGATGTCGCGCCGCTCCTCCGGCAGAAAGCCGGAGCGGTAGGCCGAGACGCGGCTGGCGTAGGGGCCGGCCTTCTCGCGAATCCACAGGCTAATCAGTTCCGTCATCTTGCGCGACTGGGTGTAGACGATGGTGCGCAGGCCCCTTTTCAGGGCGGCGGCGAGCAGCATGACGGCAGTGGTGGCGGCGGACTGCTCGGGATTGATAAACAGGAAATGGCGCGGGCCGGTCGGCGCGCCGGATTCGGTGACCGTGGCCACGGGCAGGCCGGTCAGGTCCGTGGCCAGCGCGCCGGGATTGCCGATGGTGGCCGAGGAAAAGACAAAGGCCGGGTTTGCGCCGAAACGGCGGCAGACGCGTTCCAGGCGGCGAAAGACATGGGCCATGTGCGAGCCCATCACCCCCCGGTAGGTGTGCATCTCGTCCACCACTACGTGGGTCAGGCCGGCAAAGAGCGTGCTCCAGCCGTCGTGGCCGGGGAGCAGGGACAGGTGGAGCATCTCCGGGTTGGTGATGAGGATATGCGGCGGATTGTCCCGGATCTTGCGACGAAAGTGCGGCGTGGTGTCGCCGTCGTAGATGGCGGCGGTGGGCCTGGCCGATTCGGGCAGGCCGGCGGTCAGCTCGGAAATGGCCTTGAGCTGGTCCTGGGCCAGGGCTTTGAGGGGATAGAGAAAGATGGCCCGGGAGTCGGGATTCTTGATGATTTCTTCCAGCACCGGCAGCAGGTAGGTGAGCGTCTTGCCGCTGGCGGTGGGGGTGGCCACGGCCACGTGGCGTCCGGCCCGGGTCAGGTCGGTGGCCTTTGCCTGGTGGCTGTAGAGGCGCTCGATGCCGCGCGCGGCCAGGAGTCCGGCCACGGGTCTGGGGAAGGGACGCAGGGGGGCGGCGTAGGCGGCCGGCCGGGCCGGCAGGACGCGGTGATGGACCACCAGATGGCCCAGGCGCTCGGAGGCAATGAGCGCGGCCACGTAGGCCCCGATGGTGCATTCCTCGGGCGCGGCCTCGTCGGGCAGGGGGGGCGTGTCGTCGTAGGGCGGCATGATGGTGTCGGGGCTGGTCTGGTGGGACGGTCATGGTCTAAAAACGGGGTTTGCGCAAGGCGGACGCATTGCCTGGAGGGACGTTCTGCCGTAAAGGCATGGGAATTCATTGACACTGGTATTCCCGAACAGCGCGCCGGGATGGCGACAGGTTCGAGGGCGTCTGATGCAACTGAAACAAACCTTTGGCCTCGATACCTTACGCGGCCTCCTGCGATGTTATACCTTGCTGCTTGTTTCCCTGCCCTTGGTGCTTGCGGCGGGATTTTTTTTCTTTTTTCAGCGCGGCCAAGTCATCGGCGCCGAACTTGAGGGGCTGCGGAATTCCTTGGCCAAGGAACGCAGCGTGGTGCGGTCCTGGATCGGCGAACGCTTTGCCGATGCCCGGTATCTGGCCCTGCTCGAATCCACCCAGACCGGCGACACCAAGGCCATGGAGCGCAATTTCGCCGTTTACAGACAGACGCATGACTCCATATCGGCCGTGGTGTACGTGTCGGCCGAGGGCCATACAGTGGTGGATTCCTCCGGATCACCCAGCGTGTACGTGGGCGACCGGGAATATTTCCGCGCGGCCAAGACCGGCCACGATGCCCTGGTGTCCGGCCTGATCGGCCGGACGTCGGGCAAACCCATCTGCATTTTTTCCACGCCGGTGACCAGGCCCAACGGCGGCTTCGCCGGACTGATTTTCATGTCGGTGGAATTCGACGTGCTCGACGCCTGGTTGCGCGAGGCGACGGCCGGGCCGGACGGCGGGGCGGTGCTGTGCGACAGCGACGGCCGCATCCTGGCCCCGAGCGCGGCCGTGGCCACCGGCGGGGGGTGGCTGACCGCCCGGGTTTCACAGCAAGCCCTGGAGGCGGGAGAACGCGGGGCGCTGTACCGCGACGGCGCGGGCCGGGAGATGCTTGGGGCGTCGGTTCCCCTGGATCGGGGCGGCTGGAAACTCGTGCGCGAGCAGCCGGCATCCCTGGTGTTGGCCGGCTATCGGCGGCAGGCCATGTGGGTGGCCCTGGGCACCCTGGCCACCATCATTGTCGTTTCGCCGCTGGTGCTGCGTCTGTGCCGCAACCTGGAAGAGCCGCTGGAGACGCTGTCCCGCTACGCCCGGGAGCTGCGTTCCAAGGACTATGCGGCGAGCTGTTCCCTGGCTTCGTCCCGGGCCATGCCCCGGGAGGTCGCCGAGCTTTTCAAGGCCTTTTCCGACATGGCCTGCCAGATGCGGGGCCATATCGACGCCATCGAGCGCTTAAGCGTCCAGGACGCCCTGACCGGCCTGTACAACCGCCGGTTCCTTTTTTCCGGGGGACTCAAGCTCGTGAGCGCCGCCCTGCGGGCCGGTCAGCCCTGCGCCTGCCTCATGCTCGACGTGGACCATTTCAAGCGGGTCAACGACACCTTCGGCCATCAGGCCGGGGATCAGGTGCTGTCCCATCTGGGCCGGCTGCTGGCCGGTTCGGTGCGCAAATCCGATCTGGCGGCCCGGTACGGCGGCGAGGAATTCGCGGTGCTCTTGACCGGGGCCGGCCTGGCCCAGGGGCTGGAACTGGCCGAGCGGATTCGCCGGGGCATGGCCGAGCATCCGAGCCCGGCGGCCGGGCGGACCCTGGCCGTGACGGTGAGCGTGGGGGTGGCCGAGGCCCGGGGGGCCGCGGAATTCGGCGAAGCCGAGCTGGACGATCTGCTGGCCCGGGCCGACGCGGCCATGTATGCGGCCAAGGCGGCCGGCCGCAACACGGTCATGGCGGACGCAAGCGTCGATCCGCCGGCCTGATGTCCGCTCGGGACCAAGGCTCGGTGGTTGCCGTCACCGGCAACAGGCCCGTCAGCTACGAACCACTACCGATCAGTTTGCCGCTCTCCGCCAAAACTCCCCAATAAACTTCTTCCAGTTGGGGGGGCCGGGGGCCTCAGGCCCCCGGCCGCCGGAGGCATTCTTTTCTTTTCATCTCAATGGCCGGTCAGCTTGTACTTCTTGAGCTTGTACTGCAGCAGGCTCTTGGAAATGCCCAGCATCTCCGCCGCCTTGACCTGGACGAAGTTGGTGCGGGCGAGTGCCCGGCGAATGAGCGCCGCTTCAATTTTTTCCAGCGTGTCATTGAGGTTGATGGTCACCGGCAGCAGGTCCACGGCGGATTTGTACTGGGTTTCCTCATCGCGCAGTTCCGTGGGCAGGTCTTCCACCTGCACCATGTCGCTGGCCGCCAGCACCACGCAGCGTTCCACCACGTTTTGCAGTTGGCGCACGTTGCCCGGCCATTCGTAGGCGGTCAGATAGTCCATGGCTTCGGGGGAAAAACCCCGGAACTTCTTGTCATTTTCCCCGGCGTAGCGGGTGAGGAAGTGGGCGGCCAGGATGGGGATGTCCTCGCGGCGCTCGCGCAGCGGCGGGGTCTGGATGTGGACCACGTTTAAGCGATAATAGAGGTCTTCCCGGAAGGCGCCGGCGGCCACGGCGTCGGCCAGATTGCGGTTGGTGGCGGCCAGGATGCGGATGTCCACCTCGATGGGATCGGAGCCGCCCACGCGCTCGAACTTGCGTTCCTGGATCACGCGCAAAAGCTTCACCTGCAGTTCCGGCGACAGTTCGCCGATCTCGTCGAGAAAGATGGTGCCCTCGTGGGCCATCTCGAAGCGGCCGCGCTTGCGGGCCACCGCGCCGGTAAACGAGCCCTTTTCGTGGCCGAACAGTTCCGATTCGAGCACGCCCGAGGCGAGCGCCATGCAGTTGACGGAAATAAACGGGGCGTTTTTGCGCGGCGAGGAATAGTGGATGGCCTTGGCCAGCAGCTCCTTGCCGGTGCCGGATTCGCCGGTGATGAGCACGGTGGAACGGGTGGGCGCGGCCTTGGCGATCATTTCCAGCACCCGCTGCATGGCCTTGCCCCGGCCGATGATGTGCTCGGTGGAGAAGCGGTCCTCCAGGGACTGGCGCAGCAGCATGTTTTCCCGCTGGGCGGCGGCGAAGCGGCTGGCCTTTTCCACGGTCAAAAGCAGTTCGTCGTTGGCAAAGGGCTTGGCGATGTAGTCGAAGGCCCCGATGCGCATGGCCTCCACCGCGCCTTCGATGCTGCCGAAGGCGGTCATGATGATGACCGGGATGTAGGGGTAGTTGCGCTTGACGTGCTCGAGCACCTGCTGCCCGGTGAACTTGGGCATCTTCATGTCGGTGATGACCACGTCCACTTCGGACTCGTCGAGAAAGGCCAGGCCGGTCTCGGGGTCGTCCAGGGGGGTGACGGCATAGCCGGCGTCCCCGAGCATGGCTTCGAGGATGAGCAGGTAGTTCTTTTCGTCGTCGAGGATCAGTATCTGGCTTGGCATGTGTTTGTATCCGGCATGATGGTGGCGGGGGGAGGCGCGGCGAAACGCCGCGTTGTCGCGCCATGATAGCGCAGGATCAGGCCGCCGGGAAGGTCATGGTGACGCGGGCGCCGGAATCCGGGGCGTTGTCCAGGGACAGGGCGGCCTTGTGGCTTTCCACGATGTTGCGGACAATGGCCAGCCCCAGGCCCGTGCCGGCGTCCTTGGTGGTGAAAAACGGGTCCAGGGCGCGGTCCTTGTTGTCCGGGCAAAAGCCCGGGCCGGTGTCGGCGATGGCCAGGATAACCTCGCCGTCGGCGATTTTCCCGGACACGGCGATGGCCGGTTCGCGGCGTTTTTCCTTGTCCTCGGCCAGGGATTCCATGGCATTGGACAGCACGTTGTACACGGCCCGGTAGAGCAGATCCTTGTCGCCGCGAACGGTGAGCCCGGGTTCGTAGTCGCGGGTCACGGAAACCCCGAGCTCCTCGCACTTGGTTTCCAGGAACATGAGCGCCTGGTCGCAGATCACGGCCAGATCCACCTCGTCCTGGCGCGGGGCCTTGGGCCGGGCGTAGTCCAGGAAATCGCCCACGGTCTTGGACAGGCGCTTGGATTCGTCGAAAATGGCCGAAAGGAGCCGGGCGTTGACCGGATCGGTGTCCTTGGCCCGCTTGAGGAGCAATTCCGCCGTGGAGCGGATGATGCCCAGCGGATTTCGGATCTCGTGGGCGATGCCGGCCACCATGCGGCCCATGCCGGCCAGCTTCTCCTGCTGTTGCAGTTCGCGCTCCAGGCGTTCGCGGTCGGCGATGCGCTGGGCGTTGATGCGCCCGGCGCGGCTGATGATCACGCGCAGGAGAATGAACAACAGCAGGGAGGAGGCCAGGGAGGTGGCGATGATGATGCGCTGGAAGTCCACGACTTTTTGGTAGTCGGAGGTGATGTCCTGGGTGAATTCCAGGGCGCCCATGATAAAGCCCTGGGGGTTGCCCGGGATCAGCGACCGTTCGGTGCGCAGGGGATAGATGGTCTTGAGTGTGACGGTGTCGGGCTTGGGCGAAAAATCGAAGATGCCGCCGAACATGCCGGCCCGGGTCACGACCTGGAAGCTCGACGTGCCCTGTTCCAGGGCCTCGAGGATGGAGGCGCCGGCATAGCCGGACTGGCCTACCAGTTCCTTGTCCGTGGCATAGGACACGCGCTTGTCGTGGTCGTAGATGCGCACTTCGCTGACGTGGAAGCTGTGGATGGTGGAGAGCACGGTCTTGTCCAGGCGGTCGTACTGGGCCGGCTGGGACAGCTCCACCCGGCCGAAGCCGATGACGGTCGGCAGGGTGAACCGCTGGTAGATCTGGTGGTTGAGGTTTTCGGCCAAGAGCAGGGCGAATTCCTTCTGCTTGGCCAGCACGTCCTGGCGGGCGTAGTTGGACAGAAAGATCGACAGGAACAGATTGACCAGGAGAATCAGCGCCAGGGAACTCCAGGACAGGAATTTGACGAATCCCAGGGACTGGTCGCCGTTGTCGCGCAGGGGTTTTTTCACGGATGGCCTTCCCGGGCCCCGGCCAGGCCCGCCGTTGCCGGCAGGTCGGGCCGGGGCCCGGGGGAAACGGTTACGAGAGCTTTTTGAGGAAATCGCCCATGGCGGTCAGGGCTTTTTCCAGGGTTTCGTCGCTGGTGGCGTAGGACAGGCGCAGGCAGCGGTCCTCGCCGAAGGCCACGCCGGGCACGGTGGCCACCCCGGCTTCGGTCAAAAGGGCCTCGGACAGGGCCGTGGAATTGGGCACGGCCGCGGTGTAGTAGGCCGACAGGCCGGGGAACAGGTAGAAGGCCCCGGACGGGGTGGGGCACACCGCCCGGTCCCAGGTCTTGATGATGGACAGGCACAGGTCGCGACGCCGGGCAAAGGCTTGGCGCATCTCCTCGACGCACTCCAGCGGTCCGGTCAGGGCCGCGATGGCGGCCTTTTGCACGATGGAGCAGATGTTGGAGGTGGACTGGCTTTGCAGGGTGGACATGGCCCGCACCACGTCGGGATGGGCCACGCAGTAGCCCATGCGCCAGCCGGTCATGGCGAAGCTTTTGGCCAGGCCGCCGACCACGGCCACGTTCTCGGGGTGGACGGCGAAGCAGCCGGCCATGGAAGCGGGCTTGGCTGGATCGTAGACGAGGCGGTCGTAGATTTCGTCCGAGACGATGTAGATGCCCCGGGAAACGGCCCATTCCATGATGGCGTCGAGCTCGTCGGCCGTGTAATGCGCCCCGGTGGGGTTGGACGGTGAATTGAGCACCAACGCCCGGGTGGCCGGGGTGACGGCCCGGTCGAGGTCTTCGACGGAGACCAGAAATCCGTTGGCCAGCCGGCTCGGCACGGGCACGGGATCGGCTCCGGCCAGCCGGATCATGTCCGGGTAGCTCACCCAGTACGGCGCGGGCACGAGCACCTCGTCGCCGGGGTTGAGCACGGCCAGAAACAGGTTGTACAGGGCCTGCTTGCCGCCGTTGGTGGCGATGACGGCTTCCTTGGGGATGGGGACGCCGTAGAGTTTCTTATAATAGCCGGTGATGGCTTCCCGCAGGGTGGGGATGCCGGGGACCGGGGTGTAGCGGGTGAAATTGTCGTCGATGGCTTTCTTGGCGGCGTCCTTGATGTGTTGCGGCGTGTTGAAGTCCGGTTCGCCGGCGGACAGATCGAGAATGGCCTTGCCCTGACGGCGCAGGTCGGCGGCCTTGGCGGCCATGCCGAGGGTGGCGGACGGGGCGACGAGACGCATACGAAGCGCGGTGCGCATGGCCCGAAATCCTTGTCTTGGGGGTTTACGGCGGGGAGCCCGTGGTGCGGCCGGCGTGGACTGTAGAGCAGAATCGCAAAAAGGTAAATCATGACCGAAAACACTGCCGGGCGGGTCTGCCTGCCCCTGGCCGGGGAACTGGTCACGGCGCGTTTCGTGCGGCGCTACAAGCGTTTCCTGATCGACGCCGAAACCGATGCCGGGCCGATCACGGCCCATGCCAACAACACCGGCTCCATGCTGGGGCTTCTGCGCCTGGGCGCGACCCTCGCCCTGTCCGTGTCGGACAACCCCAAGCGCCGGCTGGCGCATACCCTGGAAATGGTGCGGCTGCCGGACTTTCGCGGCGATTTCTGGGTCGGGGTCAATACGCTCGTCCCCAACCGGCTCTTTCGCCTGGGGGCGCTCGCCGGGGCCTTCCCGGACCTGGCCGGCTACGACGCGGTGCGCCCCGAGCCGCCGTTCGGGGGCGGCCGGCTGGATTTCCTGCTCACCGGCCCGGCCGGGCGCTGCTTCGTGGAGTGCAAGAACGTGACCATGGTGGAGGACGGGGCGGCCATGTTCCCGGACGCCGCCACCGAGCGCGGCCGCAAGCATCTGGTGGAACTGACCCGGCTGGCCCGGGAGGGGATCGATCGGGCCGCGATCTTTTTTTGCGTCCAGCGCCCGGACGGCGACTGCTTCGCCCCGGCGGCGATGGTCGATCCCGAATACGCCGATCTGCTCGCCGCAGCCGTTGCCGCCGGGGTGCTGGTGCTGCCCTACCGGGCCGAGGTTTCGACCGGCGGCATCCGGCTGGGAGCACGCTTGCCCCTGGCCCGAAAGGGGTGCTGATCCTGGGCCAGCCCGGGAAGGAGCCTGTTGCCAAAGGCACGGCGGTCTTTTCCCGCGCTTTCGGCCGTCGGGATGACAATCCGGGCCAAAGGCCGTAACCAGGGCGGCATCCCCCGGAGGTGACCATGCCTCGTATTCGCTCCCCGCTCCCTCGGCTGGCCTGGCTGTCGCTGCTGGTTGTCCTGCTGGCCGGCTTGGCCCGGGCCGAGCCCGGCCGGACTGCGGCCGACAGTCCGCTTTTTCTCTGGGAGATCACCACCCCCAAGGGCACGAGCTACCTCATGGGGTCCGTGCATGCGGCCAAGCCCGATTTTTATCCCCTGGACCCTCGCCTGGAGGCGGCCTTCGGCCAATGCTCGGCCCTGGCCGTGGAGGCGGACATCGCCGGCGGTCTGGACCACCTCGCCGACACGGTGAAAACCCTCGGCTGTTATCCCGAGGGCGGCCGCGACGGCCTGGAGCGGCATATAAGCTCCAAGACCCGACGCCTGTTCGAGAAACTGCATCTGGACGTGGCGAAGCTGCGCCAGCTGAGGCCCTGGCTGGCCGCCCTGGTCGTCGAGACCAAGCTGATGGAAGTGCTGGGCTTTGACGTCAAGCTTGGCATCGACCAGCATTTCCTCGACGCGGCCCGGCAACGCGACCTGCCCGTTCGGCAGCTCGAAAGCGTCGAGGCCCAGTTGCACCTTCTCGCGGACACGCCCCGGGACTGCGCCGACGCCCAACTGTACGAGGCCCTGCGGGCCGTCCAGAACAAGGGCCTGGTCCTCAAAAAAATCATGGCCTTCTGGCAAGCCGGCGACGATGCGGCCCTCACACGCCTGCTCGCCGAGGAGATGGCGGCGCATCCCGAATACCGGGCCTGCGCCGACAGGCTTATCGGCCAACGCAATCGGGCCATGGCCGAGGTCATGGCGGGCTGGCTCGAGGAGGGAACCCCGGTGTTCGTGGTGGTGGGCGCCGCCCATCTGGTCGGCCCGGACGGCCTGGTCGCCCTGCTGCGGGCCAAGGGGCATGCCGTGGCCCAGGTGGGGGCGGGCTCCAAGGCCGCTGGCGTCCCTGACGGCCCTGGCCGGCAGTGATGACAAACGGCGCGGAAGCACTTATCCTATGCGTCGAGCCGGCCTGTGCGGCTCCATCCCCCAAACGCCTTTCCCAAACGGAATCCATGACCAGACACCTGACCCCCAAGGACCTGCGCGCC
>JBKICS010000247.1:0-7025 GCA_046567015.1 Acidobacteriota bacterium
GGTGATACGAAGCGTCTTGCCGCGCATGATGAAACCTCCGTTTGGATATCCGGCCGTAGTCGGAATCGCTGTGTCGTGCCCGGGCAAACGCCCGAACGTACCCCGCTTATTGCACTCCCCGTGCCATATCGAATTAACAAATACTATCAGTATATTACAGCCAATTTGCGACACCAGCGCCCAGGCCTGCCCTGCATAGATACTGTCCAGCCGGACCCGCACCCCGGCCAAGGGTGTATACTTTCAATACAGAAAGCTTTCCGCCAACAGGGCAATATCACAGGACAAAACTAGGCACACCCGCCCCGCCCCCCGTTTCCTGCCCCGTTGGCCGGGCGCAGTGTCTCGAAAATATCCACCGCCGCCGGACGACCGCCCCCGGCCGGACTGCCAATGCTCGCCGCGCTCCAGGGATCAGCCTCCTCCACCGCCTCTTCCCCGCCCGCCGGCAACGACCGGTACTCGAACATGGGCCGGCCCACGCTCTCCCGGCCCAGCCGCCAGCCCACCAGCAAAAAGACGAGCCCCGCGCCCATATGGGCCAACGTCTCCAGCCATCGCAGGTCGCCGTCCATCGTCGTCATGACGCCTCCTCCCCGGTTTGGCCGTCGGCCAGCACCGCGTCGATGAGCCGCGCCGCCGGTTTCTCGGCCGTTCTGGCCGTTGCTGCCGTCAGCGGCCTAGCCATGCAGGCATGGCAGGCCTCGTCGTAGATATGATCCTCGCCGGTGGTGTCGATGTCCTCGACGTTGCGCCGGTCCGTGGACAGAAGCGGCACGGTGCGGATAAACTCCTCGCAGGTGTCATAGACCTGCAGCAGGGGCGGCCCGTCCGCACGCAGCCGCAGCCGTTCGTGAAACTGCCGGATCTTGGCCGTGCGCGACGGATCGCCCGGGGCCAGGAAAATCCCCGCCCCGGCAAACACCTCGGCCGTGCTCGGCCCCTGGCCGCCGCCCCGGTAATCGGGCTTTTTCGCGAAACAGTCCGGGCCGCAAAGCCGGGTCATCCGACGCCCGGCCATGTCAAGTTCGGCCTCCTTGGCCACGATGCCGGCGGCAATCTGGGAATCGGTCAGGCGCAATCCCTGATTGGGCGAGCCGTTGCTCCCGTACCACTCGGCAAACCGGTACAGCCGGCCGTCGGCGTCCACCCACCACCAGCCCACGGAAAACGGCGCGCCATAGCCCCAGTCGAAGGTCATGAGCAGCGGCGCATCCTCCGGCACGGGCCGGGGCTTTATGACATGCAGCCGCCGGGAAAAGGCGAAGGCCTGGCCCATGAACACGTCCCAGTCGCCCTCGAGATACGCCGTGCGGTACGGCTCGGGCAGGGCCTCCAGCCGGGCGGCATAGCCCGGGTCGCGCTCCAGCAGGATGCGGTTGTCGGTCAATTTCCCCGGGATGTAGCAGCGCAGCATCCCCCCCTCGGCCGCCGGCGCCCGGCGGCACACCCCCGGCGGCGCGAAATCCACGAAGCGCGCCTTGGCAAAGCCATGCCCCACCCCGCCCGGATTGGATGCGCAGACAATGCCCGGAACCTTGTGGCGCAGCGCGGCCGGAACCTCGATGGCGCAGCGCAGCCGCCCTCGCAGATAATCGTACTGGAACTCCGTGAAACTCGTCAGCTCGTCGATGAAAAGCGCATGCAGCTCCGCCCCCTGATAGCGAAACACGTCCGCCTCGCGGGGGCAGCCGCAAAACGTCAGCATGGAGCCGTTTATGAAGTCAAAGCGCTGCTTCGAGGCCCGGTACAGAGCCAGATCCTTGGGAAACTGGGCCAGCGCCGGCAAGATGTGGTTGCGCTCCAGTTCCGGCATGGTGCGCCGGAACAGATAGGCCCGCAGCCCCGGCACCCGCAGGCACAGGAGCAAGGCCTCCAAACGCAAGGCATGGCTCTTGCCCGGACCGGCCGCGCCGCCAAACAGGATCTCGTTGGCCGGGCAGGCATGCAGCGTCGCCTGAACGGGCTGCGGTCGATATTCCAAGACCACCCGCCCGTCTGCCGCCCCTGGGCCGGGCATTTGTGCCGATATATCGTTAAAATCCTGCAAAGCCGCGCTCCCCTGTTCGGGCATAACTTGTAAGACACTGTTACTAAATAACTTTTCCGTGGCATGATTCAGGCATCGCCTCCCGGCAGGAACGGTCCGCCCGTCCCGCAAAGGAGCTTCACATGCCATCCCCCTCGCATAACCGACGCCTTGCCCTCGGCCTCCTTGCCCTCACGTTGTTCGCCGCCATCGCCTGGGCCGTGCCCTCGCTGTCGCAATCCCCGATGCGCGGCTATGCCCGGCTGCTCTGCCCGAAGGCCGCCGCCGTCCCCGACGCCGTGACCGACTGCCGCATGGCCGCCGCCCGCTTGCGCGGCCCCTGCGGCCAGGACGCCCCCATCCCCGACGACGCCTTCGACAACTTGCTGGCTCAGTGCCGCCGCGCCGCCGGCATCAACGCCGCCGAAGCGCCCACCGCCCGCATGTAGCGTGCTCGATTTCCGGGCAAACCAGAGAGCGTCGCGCACGATCTAGCGCTCCGCGTCCCCGGCCTCGCCCGGAGCCTCCCGCGGCCCCACAGCCTCTTCCTGGGGCGGCGGCCCAGGAAACGGCGCATACGTCACCACCGTCACCGGCCTGACCGCCTCCGCTTCCCCAGCCGCCGGCCGACTGCCCAAATGCCGGGCCAAGGCCGACAAGGCCTGGGTCTTGCCATAGAGCTTCACCCGCACCCCCTTGCCCGGCGTTTCCACGATCTCCGACACGCAGGCCGCCTGATCCCCGGTCAACGCCTCCGATGGGCGCAACCGCACCCCACCCTCGCCCCAGGCCACGAAATCCCGCATGTCGGCAAAAGCCAGCCGGGCCAGCTCCAACACCACCCGGTCCTGGGTGATCCCCAACCGCCGGCTGCGCTCCGCCATGGCCGCCTCGATGGCCCGACGCACATGCGGCAGTCCCCGAAGCCTCGGGCCGGTCACCGCGGCGCTCTTCTCGCTGTACCCCGCCCGGCCCGCCGCCGCAGCCGCGTTGCAGTCCACCAGATACTCCTCGACAAACCGACGCTGCCGGTCCGTTAATCGCGGCGTTTGCTCCTGCATCGAATAATCCCTTGTGGTGAGTGAGAGATGAAAATGAAGGGCGAAAGACGGGAAGGCGACGAGCGGGCGTAGGACATGACGGCAAGGCGACACGATGACAGGACGGATGATGACAAGATGGAAGATGCCTCCGGCGGCCGGGGGCCTGAGGCCCCCGGACCCCCCGCATGGGGAAAGGGTTAAAGGGGTTCTTGACGGGGGTGGCAATCCAGTTGGTTGCGGGCCGGGCAGACCGGCGTAGACGCTTGACCGGAATCACCGTTGCTCCGGCAGCCGGGAGGACGCCCCCTCGGCGAGTCCAGGGCAGCGCCCCGGCTAATGCAGTCGGCGGGAGGGGCCGGACCAGTGCCACAGGGCGAGGATATCGGCCAGGGACAGGTGGGGGTTGAGCGCGAGCAGGCGATCGAGGGACAGGGGCTTGCTGGGGCAGGTGGTGGGCATGGTGTTTGCTCCGGTGTGGTTAAGCAGCCATGTTGTGTTCTTCGAGGATGGTGAGTCGGGTGGCGTGATTTTCCAGGCGTTCGGCCACGCGGTCCATTTCGATCCGGGTGGGGTAGCCCCGGGCGAGTTCCAGGCGGCAGTCGGTCTGGGCTTTTTCGTAGGCGCGCATGCGTTCCTGGAGGCTCTCGATGGACCTGGCCACGTCGTTGACCCATTTGCGGGTGAAAAACAGGACCATGCCGACGAGGATGGAAATCCAGGCGGGCAACAGCAGGGAATCGAGCGTCATGGGCGGGGCTCCGGTGTGGTTGGGGGTTTGGCGAGCAGCGGCAGGGCTTTCTCGGCCAGATCGATGCCGGCCTGGGAGCCGATGACCGTGAGCGCGATGTCGGTGATGGCCTGGATTTCGTCCGGGGTCAGTCCCATACTGAATTTGCGGCTCAGGGCCACGGTGACGATGGCCAGGACGGCGGCCCAGAGCTTGCGCGAAGCCATGGGGGAATCACTGCTCATGAAAACCACCGTTCGGGCAGGGGAGAGGTGGCGTTGCCGCCGCAGTAGGGACAGGCGCGCGAGCCGCCCAGGGCCACGCCGCTTACGGAGCCGGCGTACACGGTTTCGCAAGCGGAGCACGTCCGGTGCACCTTGTCCGACACATAGCAGAGTGTTCCGTCCTCGGTGACGGCGGTGTAGCTGCAAAGGACCGCGTTTCGCAGATCGGCCGGCATGGCCGGCAGGGGTGAGCTTGTGTTCATGTTGCACCATCCTTAAATCCATAAGGACCATGGAAGGCGGACAGGAACCAGTCAGTCTATGTCACTATCTCTATTAAAGTATCTATACTCAAATGAACCTGCTTTTCGCAAACGGCTTTACAGCCAGACGCGGCTTGGGCAAAGTCGGGAAAACTGTTTTTCAAGCTCAGGGAGAAGGCCATGGTCCTGCGTCTGCTGCTGGTGTTGGGTGCGTTGTGGCTGGGGGGGTGCGCCGGCCAGGGCGGGGCGGTCAGCGGCGGAAAACCGCCGGTCATGACCGTATCCGATTACTATGGCTACTGTTCGTCGTTGCCGACGCCGGATGCGTGTCTGTCCGACCCCATCTGCAACCGGTTTCGCCAGGAATTGACTCAGCCGCCGGCGGACTTGCAGGCCTGTCTGGCCATGTGCCGCCAGACCGGCGACGCCTTGTTCACGGCCAATCTGGTCAACGGCTGCGAGAATGTGCTCGATCGGGCCGTGGACTTGTGCGACCAGTTCTGTCGCCGCCGCGATCGGTCCTGACGAATCGCTTTTTCCGGTCGCCGGCATTGCGCCGGCTTGTAGCCGGCGGGTTCAGGAAAGTTGCGGCGTTCGATACGGAGCCAACCGGGCGGCGCCCGGACTGTGGGGAACGTCATGGCTGACGAAAAAGGGCGGGACATTCCACCGGGAAATCTCAAGGAGCTGGGACGCCGGGCGATTCTGGCCGGTTTTTGCGCCTTTGAGCAGGTAGCCCGCAGCCACAGCGACCTGACCTACCGCACCGACGCCCGGGATTGCCTGCAGTGGGTGTCCCAGGCCGGGGCCAGGGCCCTGGGCCATGCCGATTCGAGCGCGCTTGTGGGCCGGCCGGCGGCCGAGGCCTTGTATCGCGGCCAGCAGCAGCGCGCACTGTTGCTGGAATCCCTGGCTATGAGCCAGGGACCGGTATGCCAGGAGGAAGTGCTGCGCCGGGCCGACGGCACGCCCCTGGCCGTGCGCACCCGGGCGGAGATCCGGGCCGACGGGTCCGGCGGCATGGAGGCCCATGTCCTGATCCTGTCCGGGGAGATCGAGGCGCGGGTGACCCTGGCCAAGGCCCTGCGCGAGATGGAGATCATCTTCGACAATGCGCTGATCGGCATGGCCCTGGTCCGCAACCGTCGCATCGAGAAGGTCAACGCCCGTGGAGCGGAGCTTTTTGGCTGCACCACCGAGGAGTTGCTGGGCCGCGAGAGCCTCTTTCTTTTTCCGACTCCCGAGGAGAAAGCCCTTTTCATCAAAAGAGCCTACGGCGATCTGCACGACACCGGGGTGCATGTGGCGGAGTACACCCTGAGCCGGCGCAACGGATCGCCGTTGGTGCTGCGCACCGCCGCGCGCCAGGTCAGCCCCTGTGACGAGAGCGAGGGGGTCATCTGGGCCTTTGACGACGTCACGGACCAGAAGCGGCTGGAGAAGGAGCTCGTGGCCGCCAAGCAGGCGGCCGAGGCGGCCAACCGGGCCAAATCCCAGTTCCTGGCCAATATCAGCCATGAGTTGCGCTCGCCCTTAAACGGCATCCTCGGCATGGCCCAGCTCCTGCTGGACAAGGAAGGCGACGGCGAATCCCGCGAATACCTCGAAATCATCCAAGAGTCGGCGGCCACGCTCATGCACATCGTCAGCGACCTGCTCGATCTGTCCAATGTCGAAACCGGCCGGATGCTGGTCTCGGACCGGGAGTTTGACCCACGGGCCGAATTGACGCCGCTTCTGCGCAACTATGCCGCCCAAAGCCAGTTGCGGTCCTTCGATTTCACCTATGCCTTCGACCCGTCGCTGCCGGCGAGGCTCGTCGGCGATCCCAACCGGACCAAGCAGATCCTCATCAACCTGATCGGCAACGCCTTCAAATACACCAAAAAGGGCCAGGTTTCCGTACAGATCGGCCGGGTCGGGCCGGATGCGGCGCAAGCACCGCTCGGGGTCGGCCAGAATGGGCCGGGCGACCGGGCACGGCTTCGCCTGCTCGTGGCCGACACGGGCGTGGGCATCGCCCCCGAACGCCAGTCCACGATTTTCGAGCCGTTCGGCCCGGACGAAGACGCCCTGACCAAAGGGTACGGCGGCGCGGGTCTGGGCCTGAGCATTGCCCGCAAGCTGGCCAACCTGATGGGCGGCGACATCGCCCTGGCCTCCGAACCCGGAACAGGCAGCACCTTTGCCGCCACCATCTCCTGCGGCCTGCCCGCCACCGGGGCCAGGGTCAAGTCCAAGCCCGCAAGCAGCCCGAAGGCGCAGTCGTCCGCCGTCCGACCCGGCGACGGCCTGCACATCCTGTTGGCCGAGGACGAGCCGGTCAACCGCATCTTCACGGTGCGCGCCCTGGAAAAGCTCGGGCACACGGTGGACACCGCCGACGACGGCCGCGAAGCCTTGGTCCTGCTTGGCCGGAGAGCCTACGATCTGGTGCTCATGGATATCCAGATGCCGCGCTTAAACGGCCTGGAAGCCACCCGGCTCATCCGGTCGGGCCAGGTGGAGGGCACTACCCCCACTATTCCGGTGGTGGCGCTAACGGCCTACGCCATGGATTCCGACCGTCAAAAGGGCCTGGAAGCGGGCATGGACGAGTATGTGACCAAGCCGTTCGAGCCGTTCGAGCTGGTGGCGGCCATGGAGCGGGCGCTGGCCAAGTAGGGACGCTTCAGCCGGCCTGCCCGGTCCACCACCGACCAGCTTGCCACCCCACCGCCCCAACCCCCTTAAAAATTT
>JBKICS010000248.1:0-3327 GCA_046567015.1 Acidobacteriota bacterium
TCGCCAGCCCGCCAGCCCGATCTCAAGAATATATGAAATAGCTAATAACTAATCTCGCCAGAAGCTAACCTACTTGTTTCCGCTGATCTTTCCAACCCCTTATCGCCTTGCCCCCGCCTTGACCTCTTTCCCCTCTTCCGTGCTATAGCCCGCATATTCACCAAAGGTTTCCCGTCCCCGCGTCGGAAACCGCGCCCGCGCGCCGCACCGACGCCACGGCAACCACGACTCGGATTCCTGTTGCACCGCCTTCGCGGCCCGGCCTCGAAAAAAAAATGCGTACGCCTCAAAAAGAATTCGCCCTTTTGACTTAGGTCAAACCGCTTTCGGCCCGGCCTGCGTAGACCGGAATCAACGAAACGGGAATCCGAACCAAACCCAAACGGAGGACGACATATGTTTTGCTACCAGTGCGAACAGACCGCCAAAGGCCTCGGCTGCGACAAACTCGGCGTGTGCGGCAAACAGCCCGAAGTTTCCGATCTGCAGGATCTGCTCGTCTACGCCCTGACCGGGCTCGCCCAGGCCGCCGTGGCCGCCAAGGCCGAGGGCGTGGCCGTGCCGCTGGAAACCGGCCGCTTCTTCTCCAAGGCCATGTTCTCGACGCTCACCAACGTCAACTTCGACGCCGCCGACTTCAAGCCGCTGATCGAAGAAACCGTGGCCAAGCGCAAGGCCCTGGCCGGCCTGATTAAGGCCAAGCTGCCCGAAGGCCCGGCCACCTTCGTCCCGGCCGCCGACCTCGCCGGCCTGATCGCCCAGGGCGGCAAGCATGGCCTCAAAGACATCCCCGAAGCCAACGACGACATCCGTTCGCTCAAGCACACGCTCATTTTCGGCATCAAGGGCGTGGCCGCCTACGCCGACCATGCCGCCATCCTCGGCCAGGAAGACCCGGCCCTGTACGAATTCCTCTATGAAGGCATGGCCGCCACCTTCACCACCGACAAGGACCTGGGCGCCTGGGTCGCGTTGGTCCTCAAGTGCGGCGAAGTCAACCTGCGCGCCATGGAGCTCCTCGACGCCGCCAACACCGGCGCCTACGGCCACCCCGTCCCCACCGTCGTGCCGCTCGGCCACAAGGCCGGCAAGGCCATCCTGGTTTCCGGCCATGACCTCAAGGATCTCAAGCAGCTCCTCGAACAGACCGCCGGCAAGGGCATCAACATCTACACCCACGGCGAGATGCTGCCGGCCCACGGCTATCCCGAGCTGAAGAAGTACCCGCACTTCTACGGCCACTACGGCACCGCCTGGCAGAACCAGCACAAGGAATTCGCCGCCTTCCCCGGCGCGATCCTCATGACCACCAACTGCATCCAGAAGCCCGCCCAAAGCTACCTGGGCAACATCTACACCACCGGTCTGGTCGGCTGGCCCGGCGCGACCCACGTCAAAAACGGCGAGTTCGGCCCGGTCATCGAAAAGGCCCTGGCCATGCCCGGCTTCACGGCCGACGAGGACAAGGACACGGTCATGACCGGCTTTGCCAGAAACGCCGTCATGGGCGTGGCCGGACCGGTCATCGAGGCGGTCAAGGCCGGCAAGATCAAGCACTTCTTCCTGGTAGCCGGCTGCGACGGGGCCAAGCCCGGGCGCAACTACTACACCGAGTTCGTGGAGAAGGCCCCGGCCGACACCGTGGTCCTGACGCTGGCCTGCGGCAAGTTCCGCTTCTTCGACAAGAAGCTCGGCGACATCGGCGGCATCCCGCGCCTGCTCGACATGGGCCAGTGCAACGACGCCTACTCCGCCATCCAGGTGGCCGTGGCCCTGGCCAAGGCTTTCGAGTGCGGCGTCAACGACCTGCCCCTGTCCTTGATCCTGTCCTGGTACGAGCAAAAGGCCGTGGCCATCCTGCTGACCTTGCTCCACCTCGGCATCAAGAACATGCGCCTCGGACCCACTCTGCCGGCCTTCCTGACCCCCAACGTGCTCAACTTCCTGGTGGCCAACTACGACATCAAGGCCATCACCACTCCCGACGAAGACCTCAAGGCCATCCTCGGCTAAGAGGCAGCATATCCACAACGGGCGGTCTCGGATCGCGGGGCCGCCCGCAAGGAAATTTCGCCATGAAACGCAAGATCATCGAAATCGACGAGTCGCTGTGCAACGGCTGCGGCCAGTGCGTCACCGGATGCGCCGAAGGGGCGCTTGAGATCATCGACGGCGTGGCCAAGATCGTGGCCGACCACTTCTGCGACGGCCTGGGGGCCTGCATCGGCCACTGCCCCACCGGCGCGCTGCAGATCATCGAACGCGACGCCCCGGAATTCGACGAGCACGCCGTGGAAGAGCGCCTGGCCGATCTGAAAAAAGCGGCCAAGGCCCCCTCCCCCTGCGGCTGTATGTCGAGCGCCCCCATGTCCATGACGCCCTGCCAGACGGCCAACGCCCCCACGGCCCAAGCGCCCCAGGCCGCCGGCGGCTCGGCGCTTTCCACCTGGCCCATCAAGCTGCGCCTCGTGCCGCCCAATGCGCCGTTTTTGCAAAAAGCCAAGCTGCTGCTCGCCGCCGACTGCGTGCCCCCGGCCTTCCCGGCCTTCCACAGCGCGTTTCTGCCCGGCCGCGTCGCGCTCATGGGCTGCCCGAAATTCGATGACGTGCCCAGTTACGTGGAAAAGCTCGCCGAGATCATTCGGCAAAACGACATCACCGATATCACGGTGCTGCAAATGGAAGTGCCCTGCTGCGCCGGCATGTCGCGCATCGCCGCGGCGGCCATCGCCGCGTCGGGCAAGGCCGTGCCCGCCACCCAGGTCGTGGTGACCCGGCGCGGCGAGATCGCCGGGATGCAGACCCTGCCCACGGCCAATGCGCCTTTTGCCGCCATGGGCTGATCCCGTTTCGGGGTCTGCCCAGGCGACGGCCGGGAGGATGCCCCTCCCGGCCCCTTTGACCGGAAAAACGAGGTACGGTCATGAAGATAACGAATATATTCAAGGAAGGTCCGTTCAAGGACACCGGCTACGGCATGCTCTGGGTCCACGATTCGGCCAATTTCCGGATCATCAACTTCAACTTCAAGGCCGGCCAGACCCTGCCCGTGCACGCCCACGACATGGACGGCGAACTGTCCATCGTGGTGCTTGAAGGCGAAGGCGAATTCCTGGGCGCGGACAACGCCGCCATCCCGGCCAAGGCCGGCGACGTGCTGGTCTGCCCCATCGCCACGCCGCATGGCATCCGCTCCATCACCGACATGCGCGTGCTGGTGACCATCGCCCCGCCGCCGTAAGTTGGGCGGAGGTGGAGTAAAGGCGGAAGAGGCCTCCGGCGGCCGGGGGCCTGAGGCCCCCGGACCCCCCGACTGAAAGAAGTTGT
>JBKICS010000249.1:0-2814 GCA_046567015.1 Acidobacteriota bacterium
TCCTGGACGATGTTCTGGATGCGCGAACCGCGAATGCCGACGCAAGCGCCCACCGGATCGACGTCGCGGTCCTTGGAGATGACCGCCACCTTGGCCCGGGAGCCGGGATCGCGCGAGACGCCGACGATTTTCACCGTGCCGTCGGAGACTTCCGGCACTTCGCGGGCAAAAAGGGCCTTCATGTACTCGCCATGGGTGCGCGAGACGATGATCTGCGGTCCGCGCCCGGAGGGCAGGACTTCGATGATAAAGGCCTGGACCCGGTCGCCGCGCTTGTAGCGTTCGCGGGGGATCTGCTCTTCCTTGGGCAAGAGCGCCTCGGTGCGCCCGAGGTTGATGATCCAGCCGGCCCGGTCGCGGCGCTGGATGATGCCGGAAATGATCTCGCCCTTGCGGTCCTTGTACTCCTCGTAGATGATCTCCTGCTCGGCGTCGCGCATGCGCTGGATGATCACCTGCTTGGCGGACTGGGCGGCGATGCGGCCGAGGTCTTCCACGGCCAGCTTGAAGCCCATTTCGTCTTCGAGGGCCACGTTGGGATCGATGGCCTTGGCGTCGGACAGGCAGATCTCGGCGTCCGGATCGGCCACGTCGTCGTCTTCCACCACGACTTTGAACTGGTAGACCTCGATCTCGCCCTGCTCATCGTTGTAGCTGACCTCGACGTCGAGGTTCTCGCCGTATTTGCGGATGACCGACGACCGTACGGCTTCTTCCAGGGTATCGACCAGCAGGTCGCGGTCGATGCCGCGGTCCTTGCTGATTTGATCGATGGCTTTTTTCAGTTCAGTCATGAGGTTGCCTCCGGGCTGCCGTAGGGAGAGTCGTCGCCGCCGGCTTCTCCTTCGGGTGTGGCGTCAAATGCGTGGATGAGACGGACCTTGTCCGCCTCGGCAAAGTCAAAGGAAATCGGGAAAGATTTGGGACCGGGATCGGCGGTCATGGACACGATGCCGTCCGCGACCGCGGTCAGGATGCCCCGGAACCGCTTGCGGCCGTCGATGGGCACGGCCAGCTTGGCCTCGATCTCGCGGCCCAGGTACCCGGCCAGCTGTCCGGCCTCGAAAAAACGGCGCGACAGGCCCGGCGAGGACACTTCCAGCACATAGGGGCCGTGAAAATATTCCTCGACTTCGAGCAGCGCCCCCAGATGACGGCTGGTCCGGGCGCATTCGTCGATGGTCACGCCCTGGCGCTCGGGGGTGCGCGGCGTGTCGGCGGCGAGGTCGAGGTACAGGCGCACCAGCTGGCGATGGCCGGCTGCGGCCAACTCCACCCCCCAGACGGCGAGGCCCAGGGTGGCGAGATACGGAGCGATAAGCTCCCGGATTTTTTCCGTCACGACGCTAGTGCGATGCATGGTTTCCTTGTCAGCAAAAAAAAAGTGGACCGATCGTCAGGCCCACCTTGTCACGACAACCGTTCGGTTGGGAGACTCAGGTTTGGAGCGGGCGACGAGGATCGAACTCGCGACACCAAGCTTGGGAAGCTTGTACTCTACCAGCTGAGCTACGCCCGCTCGAATGGGAGGAAATACCACTTCAACCGTATTTGTCAAGCTGCCAGGCCGGTGCGCCAAAAAAAACACGGTTCCTCAAGCCGCCGGCCCGGCCCGGCCGGCGGGCCGGGCCGCAGGGGAAGCCCCGGGGTGGCCCGCATGTTGCAACATGGCCGCCCGAGGAGGACCGCTTCCATGGAAATGAGCATGTACAGCGCGCTTTTCGGAGCCCTCTCCACGGAAAAGCGTCTCAATATCTCCGCCAATAATTTGGCGAACGTCAACACCACCGGCTACAAGCGGGACCGGGTGACCTTCGAGGACTCCTTTGCCCGCTTCGCCCACGACTATCATGTCGATGCCCGGGGCGACATCCGGCAAAAACAGCTCATGCCCCGGGCCGACCTCATCGCCCAGCCGCGCCTGGCCATGCAGCAGATCGACTTCAGCCAGGGGGCGCTCACGGCCACCGGCAACCCCCTGGATATGGCCATCCAGGGGCCGGGCTTTTTCAAGGTCGCTGCCCCGGGCGGCTCCTACTACACCCGAAACGGAGCCTTCCACCGTTCGGCCGAGGGCATGCTCGTCAACGACCAGGACATGCCGGTGCTGGGCGGCGGCGGTCCGGTCCAGCTGCCCGAGGGCCGGGTCTCCGTGGACGGCGCCGGCGCGGTCTACGTCGATGGGGCCCAGGTGGGCCAGGTGGACGTGGTCACCGTGCAAAACCCCCAGACCCTGCAGAAATTCGGCTCCAACCTGTACATGCCCCAGGCCGGGGCCACCGTTCAGGAAGGTCAGGCCGAAGCCGGGCGCACCGAGGTGGCCCAGGGGTTTCTGGAAAAACCCAATGTCGAGGTGGTGGAGGAGATGGTGAGCATGATCGAAACCCAGCGCACCTTTGAAGCCTACCAGAAGGTCATGACCGGTTCAAGCGAACTCGACACCAAGGCCATCCGCGTCGGCACCGACAAGGCCTAGGGCCAAAATCCCGGAGGATATCCGTTATGATGCGTTCCCTTTGGACAGCGTCCACCGGCATGGTGGCCATGCAGATGCAAATCGACACCATGTCCAACAACCTGGCCAACGTGAATACCGTGGGCTTTAAAAAGAGCCGGGCCGAGTTCGAGGACCTCATGTACCAGACCTTGCAGGTGGCCGGCACTGAGACCGTCGGCGGCAACCGCCTGCCGACCGGCCTGCAGGTGGGCCTGGGCGTCAAGCCGACGACGGTGCACAAGTTCTTCACCCAGGGCGACATGCAAAACACCGGCAACCAGCTCGACGTCGCCATCCAGGGCGAGGGCTTCTTCAAG
>JBKICS010000250.1:0-4123 GCA_046567015.1 Acidobacteriota bacterium
CCGTTGGGGGGTCCGGGGGCCTCAGGCCCCCGGCCGCCGGAGGCACTCTTCGCTTTTCTCTCCCCCTAAAATAACACCTCAACCTGCTCGGCGCCTTCCTTGCGGATGCCAATGCTCCCGATGACGCGGGCGTATTCGTGCAGGGCTTTTAAGCGCTGCACCACATCGTCGGCGATTTCCGGGGCCACCACCAACATGAAGCCGACGCCGCAGTTGAAAATCTGCAGCATCTCCGGCCAGGTGAGTTTGCCCTGGTCCTTAAGCCAGTCGAAGACCGGCGGCACATGCCAGGAGCCGAACCGGATCTGGGCAGCCACGCCCTTGGGCAGGATGCGGTTGACGTTGTCGTAGAAGCCGCCGCCGGTAATGTGGACCATGCCTTTGATTTCGAAGTCGCGCAGCAGGTTGAGCACGGTCTTGACGTAGATGCGCGTGGGCGCAAGCAGCGCCTCGCCCACGGTCTGGGTGGAATTGGGCAGCGGATCGTTGGGGCTCAGGCCGGAGTCGGCCAGGATCTTACGGATCAGGGAATAGCCGTTGGAGTGCGGCCCGGAGGATGCGATGCCGATGACCACGTCGTCGACGCCGATGCTCGAGCCGTCGATGATCTTGGCGTAGTCCACGATACCCACGCTGAAACCGGCCAGATCGTAGACGCCGTCGGGATAGAAGCCCGGCATCTCGGCCGTCTCGCCGCCGAGCAGGGCGCAGCCGGACTCCTTGCAGCCGTCGGCGATGCCGGAGACGACCTGGGCGGCCAAGTCCACCGAAAGTTTGCCGGTGGCGAAATAATCCAGGAAGAAAAGGGGCTTTGCGCCCTGGACCAATATGTCGTTGACACACATGGCCACAAGGTCGATACCGATGGTATCGTGCTTTTCCATGTCGTGGGCGAGCTTGAGCTTGGTGCCCACGCCATCGGTCCCGGCCACGAGCACGGGTTCGGCCATGGCTCCGGCGTCGAGCTTGAAAAGCCCGCCGAAACCGCCGATGTCGGAGAGCACGCCCTTGCCGTAGGTTCCGGCCACGATGGACTTGATGCGCGAAACCAGGGAGTTGCCGGCGTCGATGTCAACGCCTGCGGCTTTGTAGGCTGCCGATCTGTCGGCCATGGGTCGCTCCTTGCGGGAAATGCCAAATGAAAACACGTCATGCTAGCCGTTTTGCCCGTGAAGTTCAAGGGATGCCCCGGCCCGGCCGGCTGTCCGCCCTGGCCCTGGCCGCGAGCCTGACGCTCGCCCTGCTCGTCCCGGCGGCCGCCCGGGCCGACGGCATGGCCGGCCCGCCCCCGGCCGACTACGGTCCGCCGCCGACCCCGCCCGCCGGCAGCGCCTGGGACGAGGAAAACCAGCCCCGGCGCGACGTGCGCATGGGCAACGTGGACCACATGCGCCTGGGGCGCGAGGACGACGGCAGCGTCATCATGGAGGTCCGGCCGCGTCCCAAACAGACCCAGGACCAGCAGCAGGTCGGCCCGTTCTACATCTATCCGCAAATCGGCGGCTCGACCGGCATCCAGGTCGGTCCGGGCAACCAGCCCGGCGGTTCGTCCTCCGGCCGTTCCGGGCAAGGCCCTTCCGGCGGCCCGGGCCAGTCCGGCCCTGGCGCTCCGGGCGGCCGGGGTACGGCTGGCAACGGCTCCTAAGTGTCGCGTCCTCGAAGGAAACGCAGGGGCCTGGTCAGACAACACCCCGGAATCATTTTTTATTAAACAAACTCCCGTAGTTTTTGGGTCGCCACACTCGCCGCACCACCCAAGGAGGTTCGCCATGCATCCTGCCGCGCTGTGGAAAGCCCTGCCCGAGGGGCGCGTGTCCTGCCGGCTGTGTTCGCACTTCTGCCGCATCGACGACGGCAAACGGGGCCTTTGCGGCGTGCGAGAAAATCACGGCGGAGCGCTTTTCACCCTGGTCTACGACCGGGTGGCCGCCGCCAACCTCGATCCGGTGGAAAAAAAGCCGCTCTATCACTTCCTGCCCGGCACCACGACCTTCTCCTTCGGCACCATGGGCTGCAACCTTTCCTGCTCCTTTTGCCAGAATTACAGCCTGTCCCAGCCGCCGCGCCAGGGCAAGGCCATTGGCGGCGAGCGGGTCAGTCCGGCCGAGCTCGTGGCTGCGGCGATGCGTTCCGGGGCGGCCTCGGTGTCCTACACCTATTCCGAGCCGACCATTTTTTTCGAGCTGATGGCCGAAACAGCCGATCTCGTCCACGCCAAGGGCCTTCAAAACATCATGGTCTCCAACGGATTCCAGAGCCCGGATTGCCTTTCCGCCCTGGCTGGGCGCATCGACGCCGCCAACATCGACCTCAAGGCCATGCGGCCGGATTTCTATGAGCGCATCTGCGGCGCGAAACTGAAGCCGGTGCTCCAAAACCTCGTGCGCATCCGGGAGCTCGGCTGGTGGCTGGAGGTGACGACGCTGCTCATTCCCGGCGGCAACGACAGCACCGAGGAACTCACCGACCTGGCCGGCTTTCTGGTCAAGGAGCTCGGCGCGGACACGCCCTGGCACATTTCGCGTTTCCATCCCGATTTCGCCATGCGCGACCGGCCGCCGACCTCGCCGGAGAGCCTGGAGCGGGCCTATGCCATCGGCCGCGAGGCCGGGCTGCGCTACGTGTATGTCGGCAACATCCTGGACGCGGACCGCAGCGCCACATCCTGCCCGAGTTGCGGCGAGCGGCTGATCGAGCGCGAGGGCATGGGGCTTCTGGAGGCGCGCACGCAAGGGGGCCGCTGTCCCTCCTGCGGCGCGAGCATCGCCGGCGTGGGCCTGCCTTAGGGCGCGTCGCGGTTCCGCGCTTGCCATAGGCGTGAAGTTGCAGTAACCAACTTCCTCTTCGTCGGGGCGTGGCGCAGACTGGTAGCGCGCCTGCTTTGGGAGCAGGATGCCGGGTGTTCAAATCACCTCGCCCCGACCAATTATTTCAAGGGCTTGTGAGCGGATCGCAGGCCCTTTTTTCATGAAAAATTTTTCTGTGGGCCATCCTGTGGGCCAAAAGTGATGCCGTTAGGCGCGGGCCTTGGGACGGACCCAATCCGCCTACTGCCGCTTGCCCGCAAGGCCACATTGCCTTCACCCGCCCCGAAGACTATTTTGACCACATGTGCAAATTCACCATAGCCTTTGATCGGGAAGATGACGGCCGGTTCATTGCCGAGGTCCAGGAAATTCCCGGCGCTCTTACCGACGGGGAAACCCAGGCGGAAGCTAAGGCCAAGGTGCAGGCCGTAGCCCTTCGCTCTCTGGCGGAGAACATCTTATTGCTTAACAACCTTTTTTAATTTGCGATTCGTATGAATGAAATTAACTTTGAAATGACTGCCTTCCCTGTGCTCTCCGTAAACAACAATGGCAAGCTAAAGGTTGTAGCCACCTGCACGCTAACACGACATAATAACAATTGGTTCTTACTAAACGCTGCCCATACCCTATGCAAGGACAATTGGGGCATAAACCGTCCCATATATATCGCTATACCATACAAGAATACAATCGAATTACCATTCGCACTAAAAACGACATCACAAACATATGACAATCTTGACATTGCAGTCACGCCTTTAAGAGGAGAATTCGCCAACAATTTTTTCGGGCTTGATGCTTGGTCCTTATCCGCCAACTCCCCACACAAACTCCTCAGTGGTTACGCCGAAAGGATTACAACGTTCGGCTACCCATCATCTAGGTGCAATATTGATCTTGCTATCGGAGAAGTAAATGCAAATTCAATGACTTTCACATCTGTAGAAACAAATAATCTCTCCCCAAAAACTTTAAAAAGATGTAACATAGACTATGACTTACATATCATATCTCGATACAGGAGAAGAAACGTCAAAAATCAGGAAAGCGCACCCCAATGCGGGTTTAAGCCACAGGGGTTAAGTGGTGGCCCTGTATTTAAGACATATGTCGAGGTTGGTGAAAACACGGATATATTAAAAAGCCTTGAATTTGTCGGCATCAGCACCGAATATTGTGAAAATCAAGCCTTGTTCAAAGCAACAAAGATATCAGCCATTCTTGACTTTATAAAAAAATCTTTCTTCATTTAGCTTCACACAGCCGAAAGAGACACATTTTTCCATGCCACTGAAAGCTATTATATAACCACC
>JBKICS010000251.1:0-7615 GCA_046567015.1 Acidobacteriota bacterium
CGCCTTGCTCGATCACTGGCCCTTGGGCTGGGTTGCGGGCTGCTGACCCGAGGAGGTTTTCTCGCCGGTCACTGGCGCATCTGCCTGGCCGGACGTCGGCGTGCCCGGAGTGGTCGCCGGGTCTGCGGCGGGTTTCGCGGCCGGCTTCGTCTTGTTGGCGTAGGGCGGATACGGGGCCGGGCCGGCCTTGGGGGCGGCCTTGGGGGCGGCCGGGGCGTTTGCCGGGTCGGCGGCGGGTTCCGTGGCCGGCTTCGCCTTGTTGGCGTAGGGCGGATATGGGGCCGGGCCGGCCTTGGGGGCGGCCTTGGGGGCGGCCGGGGAGTTTGCCGGGTCGGCGGCGGGTTCCGTGGCCGGTTTCGCCTTGTTGGCGTAGGGCGGATATGGGGCCGGGCCGGCCTTGGGGGCGGCCGGCGAGGCGGCTGGTTGGTCAGCCGGCGGAGTGCCTTGACCAGCCGCCGGTCCGGTTGGCTTCATGATGGCCGAACGGGCCGCCGGGCCAGGCGGCAGGGCGGTCGGTTGGCTGGCCGGCGTTGCGGTCGGCGGGGTGGCCTGCCCGGCCATCGGAGTGTTCGGCCTCATGATGGCCGACCGGGCGGCTGGGCCGGCATTCGGAATGCCCAGGCCGGTTGACGGGTCGGTGGTCGGGCCGGTGGTTGGTCCCGTCGTCGGGCCGGTGGTCGGGCCGGTGGTCGGGCCGGTGGTCGGGCCGGACTGGCTGCGGATCGTGGCCGGACTGGTGTTGCGATTGGAATTGAATATCTCGGCCTGGGGGAAGGGCGACATCGGCGATGGGCCTTGCGGACGCTGGCTGAACGGGGTGGTCTTGGGTTCGGTCGGCAGCGGGGGGACGGTGCTGTTGTAATCCTGTCGCCGCACGAGGCCTTCGGGCTTGAGCATGCTCGGCTTGGCCAGGATCTGGCGCTCGCTGTCGAGCTTGAACGCCCCGTTGGTGACCACCTGCTCGCCTTCGGCCAATCCGGCCAGCACCACGTAGGTCTTGTCGGCCTTGGGACCAAGCGTGATTTCACGGCCTTCGAAGACGCCGGGTTTGTCGGGCACGGCCACGTAGACCACGGCCCGCTCTCCGGTGACCAGGGGGGCTGACTCCGGGATGACCAGGGGGGCGCGTTCCGGGGGCGAGTTCGGCATGGCCGGGCGGCCTTCCTTGTCGAGCAGCGTCTTGACCTTGGCGCGCAGGCTCATGCTCGGTCGCAGCAGCCCCTGATAGTCGTTGTAGCCCGCGCCTACGCGGAAGGTCCGGTTCTTCTCGTCGAACACCGGATCGATATTGTTGATCCTGGCTTTAAAGACCTCGCCCGGCCGAGCCGGGGAGGTGAACTCGATCTCCTGGCCGTTGCGCAGCCAGGGAAAGTCCTGCTCGAAGGCGTCGAAATTCATCCAGATAAAGCGCGGGTCGGCGATCTTGAGCAGGAGCGTGCCCTTGTTGACGTAGGCGCCCTCCACGGCCTTGTTTTCGATGATCACGCCGCCCACGTCCGAGGTCAGGTTCGGCATGCGCACGCTGAAAAGACCGGCCGGCTGTTCCAGGCGCAGAACCTGATTGATGTCCCGGTCCTGGAGGCCGTAGGCGCGCAGGCGGGTGCGCAGTTCGATAAAGCGTCGCTGGGCCTGCTGGACCTGCTGTTCGTCGGGCGGTGGGCCGCCTGGGCCCCGCAAGGCCTGGCTGACCGGCACGCCGAGCTGGCTGCCGACGTAGCCGGGGATGATGCGCACCAGATCCAGGAGCTCGTTTTCCATTTCCTGAAGCTCCGTGGAAAAGAACTCGAAAAGCTTCTGGTCGGTGCGTATGTATTCCCCGACCCGGCGGATGTAGACCCGGTCCACGATGCCATTGGCCGGTGCATTGATATTGTTTATAAATGCGTCGTCGTACTCGACTTGGCCGTAGAGATCGATGGAGGCGGTCACGTAGCGCTTTTCCACCGGCGCGGTGGTGATGCCGGCCAGACGCATCTGGGCCGGATCCAGGTGGCTGTGGGCCGCGGCCCCGGGTTCGAGGTCGCCCATGATGACCGGCACGAGTTCCATGCCGCAGACCGGGCATTTGCCGGGAGCGGGCAGGGGCGGGATGTCGTTCATGGGACAGGCGTACAACACCAGCTTGCCCTCGACGGTCTCGCCGGCCCCGGCCTTGGCGTCAGGCGTACCCTTGTCCGGGGCCGCCCCCTGGGAACAGGCGGCGGCCAGCGTGATCAGGCCAAGGACTGCGAGCAAGGCGAAAAAGCGGCAGAGGGGCGCGACGGACGGGCGAAAAAAGGATGCGTTCATGAAGTCCTACCCCAGGATGAAGTCTGAGAAGAGCAGAGGCCACAGGGCAATGGCCGCCACCACCCCGGCCCCGACCAGGGCCGCCTGGCACAGCCGACGCTGCAGCCGCGGCAAGGCGACGGCCAGGGAGGGGATGCCTGCGGCCCGGTCCACGACGCCGACCCCGGGCCCGCAGACGCCAAGCAGGAGCAGGGCGGCGTAGAGCGGGTAGCCGATCCAGTAATACTCGGGCTTGAGCAGGCAGAAGGGGCAGTGGTGGGTGGGCAGTTCGTACCAGTAGACGGAGATAAACGAGAGCACGGACAGGATGCCGATGACGAACATGCTGCCGGCAAGCCAGGCAAAGGGGCGGGCTCCCTGGCCGGTGAGCAGAAAGTGGATGCCGCTGCGGGCCAGGATGAGCAGGCCGGCCCAGAAGACGATGCGGATCAGGGCGGGCGGCAGGTGGGCCAGGGAAGCGGTCAGGGTCGTGGCCTCGTCGCTGAAGACCGCGCCGCAGCAGGAGGTGATGAGGTTGGGGGCCATGTGGGCGAAGAAGCCGAACTGCACATAGCTTTCAAAGAGCACAAGGCCGGTCAGCGGCAGGAGCATGGCGTACTTGGGCCGGATCAGCGGATAGTCGTAGCCCTGGTTGTCCAGGTGGTTGACGATGAGCCAGACGCCGCAGCCCAGGGAGGCCGCGATCTTGAGCATGAGGGCGGTGTAGCCGTAGCTGTTGACGCTCAGTGTCCCCACCGCGCACATGGCCCCCACGAACAGGTGGTGGAGATCCTCGCCGGCGTAGATGAAAAGGAACAGCGAGAGCAGCTCGAATCCCATGACGTAGGAGAGGATGGTGGAGATGAGGTAGGTCTTGCGCTCCAGGGTGAGCTGGCGGGGATCGCCGCTGGACAGGTCGAAATGGCGCAGGATGACCATCCCCTGCCAGGCGGCATAGAGCATGGTCAGCGAAATCAGGCCCGAGGCCAGGAGCAGGGCCAGGACGACGGGTTTAACAAGCATGGGGGTCCGTGGGCACGACCAGTCCGTCGCGCAGGCTGACCACCACGTCGACCACCGGGGCTTCGTGGACCAGGGCGTCGTGGCTGGCGATGATGAAGGTCTTGCCCTCGGCCCGCAGCTGCCCCACGATCTCCAGGAATTCCATGGACAAGGCCGTGTCCAGGTTGGCCGTAGGCTCGTCGGCGATGATGATGGGCGGATCGTTGACCAGGGCCCGGGCAATGGCCGTGCGCTGCTTTTCGCCGCCGGAGAGGCTTTCGACATTCTGGTCGAGCTTGCTGCCCAGGCGGAACTTGTCCAGCATCGCCGCGGCCCGGTCCCGCACCCGAGCGCGCGGCAGCCCCAGGGGGCAGGCCGGAACCATGACGTTTTCCAGGGCGGTGAGTCCGGCCACCAGGTTGTAGCTCTGGAAGATGAAGCCGAACACCGTGCGCCGCAGTTCGGACAGGAAGCGCTCGGGCAGCGAGGAGATGTTGCGGTCATTAAGGAAGATGCGCCCCGAAGTCGGGCGGGCCATGCAGCCCATCAGCGAGAGCAGGGTGGTCTTGCCCGAGCCGCTGGGGCCCCGCAGCACCACCACCTTGTTTTCGGGGGTGTCCACGCTGACCCCGTGCAGGGCGATATACTCGCTGGGCCGGCCGGGGTTGAAGACCTTGGTGACGTTTTCCACACGGATCATGGCTTCAACTCCCGCGCATGACCGTGTCCGGGTCGGTGATGGCCGCCCGCCAGGTCGGGATGACAGTGATGAAGGTGTAGGGGGCCACGGCCAGAAAGAACAGGGAGAGCAGTTCCGTGGGGTTGACCTCGGGGCTTAGGGGGAAGTCGACGTAGAGTACGCTCCAGCCCTTGAGCGCCTGGGCGAACAGGCCGGCGTTGGCCAGAAAGACGTGGCAGTAGGCGGCGATGACGCCGAGCAGAAACGAGGTCAGGGAGATGGCGAGCCCCTCCCAGAATTTCATGGCCAGCACGTCGGCGGTGTCCCAGCCCAGGGCCTTTAGGATGCCGATTTCGTGGCGTTCCTCGGCGGACAGGCCGGTGGCCTTGTCCCAGGCGAAGATGAAAAAGGCCAGGGCCGCGCTGGCGAAGATGACGATGACCAGGCCCCCGCGCCACTCGAAGACCGACTCGTAGGTGCGCAGGATCTCTTCGCGCTGGATGGGCCGGGTGTCCGGGAAGTCGCGCTGGATCTTTTCGGTGACGGTTTGCAGTTCCTGGGGGTTGCGCACCTTGACGGCCAGGTCGGTGTATTGCCCCTCGGGCATGCCGAAGACGTGGCGGAAGGCGGCTTCGGACATGAGGATGAGGTCGGCGGCGACCAGCCGGCTCTCGTCGGGCAAGGCGCGAGCCAGGCGAAATCCCGTGGAATCGCCCTTGGCCGTGCGGAAAAGGTACTGCCCGTCCTTGAGGTTGGTCCAGGCCTTGGCCGCAGTCGGGCCGAGCACGATTTCGTCGTCGCCGTGGGCAAAGTCGGCCCGGCCGAGCACGGTGAAGGTCGCGCCGATGGCCCGGTTGAAATAGTAGCCCCACAGGCGCGGCTCCACCTGCCCGACGCCGCGAATCTTCCCGATGGTGTCGGCGTACTGAGCCGATATGGTGTCGTAGCGCCCGGCGAGCAGGCGCTGGACGATGAGTTCCGGGCTCTCGGCCAGGACGATCCGGCCTTCGGTGCGAAGCGCCCGGGAGAAAAACATGACCGAGGCCATGAGAAATACGACCAGGGCATAAGCCAGGACCAACGCGCCGTTCTTGGCTTTGCGCCGGACCAGGCTGGACAGGGTGTAGTCCAGGAAGGCGCGTTGACGCTCGATGACGCTCATGCTCAGGGCTCCTCGCTGCGGGCGGTCAGAAAGCTTGGCGGCGGCAGCAGGGCCCCGCTTGGGAAGTGTTCCAGGCTGTGCGGATGGTCCTGGAAGGCCGCGAAGCGGTCGGCCTGGGACAGGTGGCGGGTATAGCGGGCCTCGGTGGACAGGCACAGGTCGGTCAGCCCCAGGTCGGCCACGAGCTGGGATTCCAGGGCCAGCCGGGCTTCACGTCGCGGCGCGTCGGTCAGGGGATAGCCGGCCAGCAGGGCTGTCAAAACCAGGGCCAGTCCGCCGATCACGGTCAGGAAGACGTCGGAGGGCCGCATCAGTCCAGGGCCTTGAGCAGGCCGGGGGTGATGTCGCCGAAACGCAGCACGCGTTTGCCCTTGTGGTCCTTGCGGAAGGCCTCGGCGTCGGCCTGGGAGGCCAGGGGGGCCAGCTCCTGGCCCATGGGGCCGTAGACGTCGCTGCCCGCCACATAGAAGGCCTGCTCGGCCGGGATGGGCTTTAAGCTATAGAACTCGCTGACGTAGAGGGCCGTGATCTGTTCCTTCTTAAATCCCGGCAGATAGTGACCCGGATCGGCCACGAAGCGGAACATGTCCTTGGGGCCGTCGAAGTAGAGGAACTTGCCGTCGGTCAGGGCGGCGTAGGCCAGCCAGTCGGGATACTTGGCCACGAACATGCCGCAGACCGGACATTTGTCGCCCTTGCCCGGTGGCGACGGTTGCGGGGCAGCGGGCTGGGCCAGGGCAACGGCAGCCAGGAACAGCAGACAAAGCGCAAGGGGCACGGTTCGGAATAAATGTTTCATGATCTACCCTTATACAAAGAAATTGGGCGCAGGCAAGGAAAAATAAGTCCGAGACGGCTCTATTGCCTGTCTTGCTGTTGGTTGGGCTGTGGCGCGCTGCGGTCGGGAATTCGTCCCGATCGATCAAGTCGCTGGATCACAGCGTCACGAAATGGAGAGAACAGCTCTTGCGGCATGAGGTTGCGGAACTGCCACAGTCAAGAATGAAACAAATATCGTAGTATCCCTATCCGACTTTTGCCGAATGTCAAGCCCCGACGACGCACAGGAGATGGTTGGCGTTGTAACGAGTAAGGCGGGGCGGCGTCGCAGTGCAGATCTCCGGCAACCCCCGGCCTGGACCTGGGCTGCAACGGACCCGCCCGGGAGCTGGCGTGGTCCTGCCCCGGGGGAGGGCGCGAGGCCAGGAAACGCCAAAGGCCGCCCTGGTTGGGGCGGCCTTTGGGATGTTGGTTTAACGATCGCGGTCGTCTACTTGAGCAGCAGCAGGTAGTCGATGGCCGCTCCGGAAGCGAGGGTGGACACGGATTCGCCGGAGGCGTTGTAGGCGATGACCTGATACTTGTACGACTGGCCGGATACGGCCGTGGTGTCGAGGTAACTGGTCTGGTTGGCCAGGGCCGTGGCGATCTGGGTGAAGGTGTTGCTGCCGGTATTGGCGCGCATGATCTTGAAGCCGATTTCATTGGCCGGGTTGCCCAGGGTGGCCAGGTTGGTCACGTCCACGGGCGTGCCGTCGGTCCAATGGAGGAGAACGCCGCCGGTGGCGGAACCGACCGTGAGCAGGGGCTTGGCCGGCAGGGTGGTGGCCACGTTGAAGATCACGGCATGCATCATGTCGTTTTCTTCGTGGCTCAGGATGTGGCAGTGCCAGACGTATTCCCAGCCGTAGCTGACGGGGAAGTTCTGGACGGTCGCAGGGTTGCCGGTGGTGGGGTCAATGGTCGAGATCGGCGTACCCTGGGGCAGGGTCGGGTCGATGAGCCGGACGCTTTCAGGCAAGCCGAAGGGCAGCTTGGGCGCGACCGGCCGCAGGGCCACGATGCAGTCTTCCAGGGGGTTCATGCGCACGGTTTCCTTCCAACCCAACTCGTTGGGATCCGCCGGCCGGATCGCGCCGTCCCAACCCACGCGGTTGAGGACCTGCACGTCGAAGAGGTGGAAGTGGACGGGGTGGGTATCCACGCCGTTGTGGGTGATCTTATAGATCGTGGTGTTGTCGCCGGGCTGGGGCACGTTGACGGTTATGTTATCGGTGAGGGTGTCCGGGGTCGGTTCGCCGTAGCCGAGGGGGATGGTGGTCTGGTTCTGCCCGTTGGTGAAGGGCAGTTCCACGCCGAGCGTGGCGTTTAAGCGACCGTAGTTGGTCTCAAACAGTTCCTGGATGGCCTTGGGCAGGAAGTTGATGGTCAGCGGGGCTGCGGCTCCCATCGGGGTGAAGGTCAGGGAGTTGGCCTGGATGGGCACGTAGTTGATGGTCGGGAAGTTGGCATTGTAGGCCGAATTGTATTCGGACTGGGGCACCAGGATGGGGTGCTGGCTCGCGGCAAAGGCGCCCTGGGTGGTGGCGGTGGACTTGAAGGCGTTTTGCAGGTTGGCCAGATTAAACTGCGTGTACGAGCCGGGCGTAACCGCACCGGCGACCCGGAACTGCATGAGGGTCCGGGTGTTGGGACCGAAGCCTATCTGGGTGGAGGGGGCTCCG